>NZ_JBPAOH010000011.1:0-99920 GCF_050875635.1 Tolypothrix sp. VBCCA 56010 | reverse complement strand
CAAGGAGACAAGGAGAATTTTTGAATAATACTCCCCAAGTCGTCCCCCCATCCCCCCCTCTCCCCATCCCCCCCTCTCCCCATCCCCCACTCTCCCCCTCCCACCTCCTCATCTGTGTAAAAGATGCTGGACGCGGCATTCCTCCTGATAAACTTGAAAGTATATTTGAGCGCTTTCAACAGGTAGACTCTTCAGATTCTCGCAACTATGATGGCACTGGTTTGGGCTTGGCAATTTGCAAAAGCATTGTGCAACAGCATGGCGGATGTATTTGGGCGGAAAGTGTCCTGGGTGAAGGTAGTAATTTTTACTTAGCTTTGCCTGTAGTTCAGTCCCAAGAATCTGAATTACTGTTTTCTTAACGAAGAGTGCTGTTTAAGGTAAAAATATTAATGGCAACAAAGCGTATTTTGGTAGTTGATAATGAAGAGTACATCCAAGAAGTTGCTAAGATTTGCTTAGAAACTGTAGCAGGCTGGGAAGTACTGACAGCAGGTTCCGGATTAGAAGGTATAAAAAAAGCCGAAACTTACCAACCTGATGCAATTCTGTTGGATGTAATGATGCCAGAAATGGATGGTATGGCTACGTTTAGTAAACTACAGGCGAATCCGGCGACTAAAGCAATCCCGGTAATTTTTTTAACAGCAAAGATACAAACTTCTGACAGGCGCCGCTATGCTCAAATGGGTATGCCGAGCGCGATCGCTAAACCCTTCAATCCTCTAGAATTAGCACGACAAATCGCCAATGCTCTAGGCTGGAGTATATGAAATGCGGAGGCGATCGGTCAGTCCCTGCTTCTCTACAAATTTTTTTAGCTGGGCGTGGTTTTCAGGGCTAACGTAGCCCACTACACGGGGGTTTTTAGTCGCCATAGCAGCCACCGACCTAGATGGTAAAAATCTCTCGTGCTTTGTTGGAACGTTTGACCGATACCTTGGGCTACTTTTCTCAAATGGATAAAATCGAGCTAATAGTTCAAATTACTTAGGGTACTGAAAATCTGCCGTCGATTATCGTTAAATTCTTTGCGACCGTGCATGAATCTTGAATTATCAATCATTACCAAATCGCCAGCTTGCCACGGTATCTTTTCCATCACCTTGTCTGTAACTTTCTCGATTTCGTCGATAATTTCATCAGGAACAATCGAATCGTCTTCCAAAGTTGCTTCTCCATAATCCAATGTCAAGATGCTGTTGGCAAACGCATCGTAATGACCATATTTAGTTTTAACTACAGCTGAACAAATATATTCTATCGAGATGGATTCATTTTCCTTGATTTGGTAATTCACACCCTCAAGACTATCCAGTACTCGCTTAATATCAGTTATGGTAGCATCTAATCCAGTAAATCTCCTTAATATATCAGCCTGGACTTCATAACAAAACTTTAGTTTCTTAGAAATAAATAACTGTCTCGTTTCTTCACTCAGTTCCTCCCACACTCGGATGCCATCACAGAAAGTAGTTTCACCCCCTTGTGCTGCTGGTACAGCACAGCAAAACCAAATAACGTCTGGACAAAAAGGAGAATATCCGTGTTCTCTATGAAAACTACTATTATCCATTCCTGCGTCTACAAAATGGACAAACTTATCTGAATCAACTTGGGGTCTACCGTAATCTTGAAAGAATTTAGAACTGAATCGTTCTGCGAATGTCTTCATTTGCTCGTGAGTGACTCCAAATCCTCGAAAAAGAAGAACCCCAGATGATTTGAATAAATCCATAGTTGTCGCCACTTTTAGACGATGAATATCTTGACAATCATCACAACTATAGATAATTTTTCCAGTGCTCATTCCTAGTGACTCGATTTTACTGTTCATAACTGTACTCCAAAAGTTTTGGAAGGAATTTGATAAGTTTTGAGCGAGTTAATCACTATTCAACTTTTAGAAGAAATTTTCCAGTCCTCGCCTTTATATGTCCTGTTGAGAGCATGTTTCCAAAGAATTATTAAGTAGTTGATTTGTTGGTAGTTAATAGACATCTCCAAGAATGAGTTTGAAACCCTGATAAAACAGTGGTTGATTGTTAATTTCTAGAGAAGTCTAATTGTTAAAGCATCAAACGTACAATTGAAACACTTTGAAAAAGTCTACTCCGCGCAATGCTACATCACTTTGACCAAACGACTGACGCAATACTGCTTAACTTCCTCTAACGATTGCTCATCCCCTGAGTTCCAAGCGGTCATTACAAAGCCGCTTACTTCCACTCTGGCTTCATAAGCGCTCCTCATACTTCCATCCGTCGTGGTGAAATCAATGCGAATATTAGCCGAGTCCTGGTTAACTTCATCCATTGCCATTACTTGACCCGATTTGTCATAATTGAGCCACTCCCAACCCTCTTGCATCCATATCTCTCGTTCCACGATTTGCTCAAATTTGGATAAGCCAGCCCAACCTCGGTAGAACGGGTATAGTCCATTGACAGAACCATTTCGCCAAACCAGGAGTTCCAATATTTCTGGTTGCAAATGACCCCAGTAGTGTCCATAAGGCAAGTCAATGAGGGTGGGTGCGAATTGGTGTCCCCCGAAATGGCTGCATCGCCATACACGCAGTTTTCCGCTAGAAGCGGGAGCAAACTCAGAACGCAACTTGTGATAGATGGGATAACCAAACCGAGCGCAGGCAACGTCAACGTTACCATCAGTACAGACCATTAACTCACGAATCTGATTGGTTTGTTGCCGATACTGCTCCCAATCAGGCAGCACAGTGAAGGAGTGAAGCAATGTTTCCAATAACGCCATCACGAAAAAGCCAACTTCAGAATCAGGAATGATAAACTCATACTTTTCAAACTTCGCAAAAAGCATTGTGGGTCGGCGATAATACAGCACGCGAGTATAACCAGGACGTGAGTATTCGCTATCTGGAACGAGCAACTGACCTCGAATCTTGATCCCATGCTCAAAAATCAGCTTTTCAATCAGAGCGATCGCTCTTCTTAGCATGGGATTTTCTTGGAAACGTTTTTCAGTCCAAGGGAGTCCCATCTCAAGAGCCAGCCAGTGTTCGTAAGTAGGTGCCGAGCCAATGGGGTCTTCACCATTCGCTTTAGAAACAACACAGCAGAAACGGCAATTACTTAGATAATCTTGCGTAATCATCTTCACTTCCTTGGAAATTATTCAAAGTTGTTGTTACACTCCGCCATCGATTACTCTGCATTGGCGTCATAATCTGGCAGGATGATTTCTAAGTCACGCAACACACCAAAGGCATATCCACCTAAGCCAACAAGTAACATGCCCAATGAAGAAATGACATACAAGACTGCCATACCCGCACCTTTTCCAATGCCGAATATCCAGCCCAACATCGGGGCAAGACTACCATCAGCCTTCATTGCAGGTTCAAAAACGTAGTCGGCTAGTGGTCCAGCAATCAAAGTAGCTACTACCGAAGCAACCAGCACAACTAAAGAACGGATGGCGAAAACACGCCCCTGTACCTCAGGTTTTACTTTGCTGAACCATATAACATCATTGGCACTGCCAAATATTGGGATATTGACAGATGAACAGAATTTGGCGGGAATCCAAATCAACGGCATTATTCCCAGACCAAACACTGTTTGGCTCAAACCAGCACCGATTAAACTAAGCAGCACTCTATGTATTCGATGCTTGATATCCCAGCTGCTCAGGAGCAACGCCCCAATAATGCCGCCTAATCCTGCGGCTGAAGCTACAGTACCTAATATTCTAGTATCATTACCAGTGCGTGCCAAAATCAGAGGAGATAAAAGTGAATTGCCAAGAGTATAGGTAAACCAGAACAGTGACCCCAATACTAGCATGGCAAGCAGGCTGGGGCGTGCCGTAATATAGTGCCAACCAAAGTAAAGCTCCTGCTTCGGGTTTGCGTGACTTTGCGTGCCAGCTTCTGTAGTAGTGGGTTGTGGGATATGTATTAGCAGCAGTGTGCTGATAGCAATTACAAAAGTAGTGATATCGATAATTAAGATACCAACAAGACCAATAACCACGTAGAGGGCACCCGCCAATGCTGGTGCGATAATAGCAGAGCTGGATTCTACAAAGAAGGCGATGCTGCTAGCGCGACTATACTGCTGCTTGGGCACCATCATTGACACTGATGTCAAGTATGCCAGTTCTTGAATTTGATCAAAAATCCCCCCAACAGCTACAGCCAAGTATAAATGCCATAATTGCAAATTATCAGTTACGTATAGCAGTAAAACAGTAATAGTCAACAGACCAACTACTGTGTCACTAACCATCATTAAGTATTTACGGTTCCAGCGATCCACAATCATCCCAGCTATGGGAGTGATTAAAATTTGCGGCACTTGTCTAAAGAAGCCAAACAAGGCTAATGCCGTAGCCTGATCCGTGAGTTCCCACACCCAGATAGTGAAAGCAAATCCGGTCATGCCACTGCCAATTAGAGAAACAGCCTGACCGAGCCAGATAATAATAAAAGTACGCACTTATATCAATTTTGGATTATGGATTTGCGGTAGTCAGTTATCAATTAAGTTCAAAGCTTCTGTGATAGTTCCATTGCAGAATCGCGTCTACTAGGTTTTGTCCAGTGACGATACCAGTACATTAAAAAGCCAGTGAGAAACAGAATCAGTGGTGCAAGTCCAACAAACACATAGAGAATGCGAGTAGCTAAACCACCAAATGTACCGTAGTGTAGAGGAGTAAAAGAATTGAGGACGCGATCGCCCAATGGCATCTTCAAACCATTATCAACTCGCAAAACCTCACCACTGTACTGGTCGAGATAAACATTACTATTACCGTAATCTGAACTTTCCTGCGGTAGCTTCATGCGAATTTGTAGAGCATCTTCTGGTTTACCAGGGAAGTAAATGCTCTTGGTAACAGCACCAGGTAAGGCAGCATCGGCAATTTTAAGTTGTTCTGTTAGTTTTAAGGTCGATTTACCAGGAATTGGCTTGGATACTAGCTCGGCTGCTAAAGGGGTGAATGTAACAGCGTAGATAATCGGCTCTGTAAAGCTGTAGAAGTTCCAGCAAAAGCCAGTAAAGCCAGTAAAGAATAAAAAAACCACAGTGATAATGCCAGCCACTTTGTGAATGTCAAAGTTCGCCCTTTGGGGATGAGCATCAAGCTTGATTTTGAAGCCTGCAATTAGCTTACGCCAACCGGGCCAGAGAACTAAACCTGTGATGGTGAGTATACACATTAGAAAGGCAGCAACGCCAACAATTATAGTTCCGGTTTCGCCTGCCATTAGGCTGTAGTGCAATTCAAGGAGAATACCTATTAGAGTTTTATCCGATATACGCTCACCGATAATTTTGCCTGTATAAGGGTTGATAAAAACTTCTGTCCTTTGCTCATCAGTTGATGACAACTGTCCCACATAGGGAGAAGAGGGAGTATCTGGCAAATAAATCCGAAAAAGATGGAGATCGCTTCGTGCCGCATACTTCTTTTCAATTGTATTCACCACAGACTCTGGGGATAACTGCACCTGTTGGGGCGTAATAATTCCATACTGTTGAGCAATCATAAAGTGGTCAAAATCTTGCTCGAACACTAACAAGCTACCTGTCAAGCCAACGATAACCAGCACCAGTCCAACAAAAAAACCGATATATTGGTGCAGGTAAAAAACGATATCGCGTAGTTTTTTGCGGTTCATAATCGCCACGAGAGCTAGTTGGATTGTTACCCCTGAAATCACCCCGATGCATTGGGGGAAGAATTAGACTTTCTCACCGGGAGCATCAAGGAGGGTTCGGGTGGGGTCAAAACTGCACGGAAATCGTTCCCAGAACAGTCAACGGCGCACCAGGAAGTAGATAGTAGCCCTGAGAATCGTAATATTTCGTACTAAAAAGATTCTTAAAGTTCAGCCCCACCCGCCAGTTATCCCGTTTGTAAAAAATAGTGGCATCAGCACGCACATAGGAGGGGATTTTGAACGTGTTGGGGAGTTCAGCTTCGCGATCGCCTGTATAAAATACTCCCCCACCAAACCCTAATCCTCTCATACCACCACTTTGAATTTCATAAGTTGTCCAGAGACTAGCCCCACTACCAGGAGCATTTACCAGCGAGTCGCCTACAGGTAAATCATTATCTTTACTCACAAAAGCATCGTTGATAAAGGCAGAAGCAATCACATTCCAGCCTGGTAGAATTTGCCCAGAAATGTCAAATTCCAAACCGCGACTTTTCACCTCTCCAGCCGCAATGGAAAAGTCAGAGTTTCCTGGAGTGGGATCGATTGTAGCGACATTCTCCTTGGTGATATCATAAGCGGCAAAGGTAGCAAATAGCCTGTCTTTAATCAGTTCCGCTTTGACTCCGACTTCATACTGAGTGCCGCGCTCTGGTGGCAGTTGAGTTCCATCTATTGTCCGCGACTCGCTGGGATTAAACGAGCGGGTGTAGCTGGCGTAAATTGAAATCGGCGGTAGGGGCTGATAAACAATGCCAACGCGAGGTGAAAAAGCCTCATCATACAACCGATCAACGGTGGCATCATCAATTGGATCTCTACCCAAAGAATCCAGTAGTTGAAAGCGATTTTTGCGTTGAACAAAGTCATACCTGCCGCCCACCAATAGCTTCAGATTTGGCAACAATGTCACTTGATCTTGCAGATAAAGGGCGATCGTATTGCGATCAAAACGATCCCGATCTGCTGCTTCATCAAACTCTGGTGGGCGGGAAGCGCCATATACAGGATTGAATAAATCAATACTAGGAGTCAGTGAATTAGAGCTTCGCAAATAATCGTAGCCACGGATATTTTTATTCCACTCCAACCCCAGAAGAACTTGATGTTGGATGGAACCAGTATTGAAATTACTAATTAAATCGTTTTGCAGAGAGTAGTTTTGGTAATAAGCCGGACCAGAACCAAATCTTCGCAATACGGTACGACCATCTACAATGATATCCGGTTGAAACGCTGATTCTTCAGAATTAGTAAACGTAGCGGAAAAGCCACTGCGGAACTGAATGTTTTTACTGAAGCGATGATTGACGTTAAGAAATACAGAGTTTGTCTCTCTGGAGTAATAATCGTCTGGCTCCCCTAAGAAACGATTGATCGGAGCTTGAAAAACGATTGGATCGGGGGTAAGACCACGATAAAAGGTGCGATCAACTTTGAGAAATTCATACTCCAGTGTCAATGTTGTCGCATCACCAATTTTGTAGGTTAATGCTGGTGCGATCGCGAATGTTTCCTGATTATTAAAATCGAGAAAACTACCAAAGTTCTCGTATGCAGCATTCAAGCGGTACAGCAACGTTTTGTCTAAGTTCAGCGGTCCAGAAATATCAATCGAGGGACGATAAGTACTAAAACTTCCGGCTGTAAATTCAGCGGAGTAGTAAGGCTCGCTGAGTGGTTGTTTGGTAATGTAATTCACCACACCTCCCGGCTCAAACTGTCCATATAGCACTGAAGCTGGACCCTTGAGAACTTCGATCCGCTCAATGTTAGTCGGATTTACATAGTCGTCTTGAACGGAAAAACCGTTTCTCAAGTTTTGATAGGTTGTAAATCCCCGAATATTGAAATTATCCGAACCCCCACCATAGCCCCCTTGTTGAGTCACGCCACTAACATTGCGTGTTGCATCGCCAATCCGTGTGATTTGCTGATCTTTAATGACTTGTTGGGGGATAACTTGAATCGACTGGGGAATGTCACGTTGAGGAGTGTCGGTTCTAGTCGCAGTTGTGCTATCTGGTACGCTGTATCCGTCAAGTTCACCCGTTACTACCAACTCAATTGGTTCATCATCTTGTGCAGATGGTTGACTTGGTTGTGTTTGACTTTCTGGCTTTTGTTGAGAGGGAGTTGGTTGGGTTTGAGGTTGTTGTTGTGATGGCACGGAGGATGCAGCAGTTGCAACCTCGAAGATCAGACCCTCGTTGGGACTGTCAGATAACTCGACCTGTGGTACACTCCCTTCACCTATAACTGTCACCTGGATAGTATTGGCATCAAAGTTAGTAACTGTTATCTCACTAATTCCCGCAATTGGTTTAGTAGAGCGGAATGCGAACGCCTCTCCCGAAGGTAAGCGCAGTTGAGCATTGGGAATATCAGCAATAAAGTTATTACCCGAAGAGCGATTAGTGACTTGCAATTGTTCACCTTGGCTAGTCTGTAAAATCACCTCCACACCCTTAGCAGTGGGATTTGCCTTAACTCCTGTAACTTGCACAACTTCTGTTTGTGGCGTGTTTGGTGGTGTTGACGACTGCACTAATAACGTTTGGGCGCTCTTGGCTGGATGCTCTATCTGACTTACTCGCCGAATCTGTCGGATTGGTTCAACAGTCTCTCGTTTGGTAATCAGACGTGTTTGTTGAGTAGAACTCGCGTCAGTGTCACCAGATGTCGTATTCTTATAAACTCTAATTGATGATATTTCCTCGCTTCTACTAGGACTTGTGACCAACATGATAATAAGACCTGTCAGTAATAGACTAGGAACAAGCTGCTTAGACTTCATTGTTTTTCTCTTACTCCCTCACGCCACCTAATCTATAGTTAATGACACCACCGTAGAAATATTATTAAAAGTTATTTGCATTAATAAAGCAAGCTGAATAAAACAACAAAAAACAAAAATTTACATATCCTAGGAAGATATTTATCACACTATTGCTACTAATTAACACTAATTCAGTCATAAAATTTTCTTATCTAAAGTTTAGATTTAGAAAACTCTCATCGTACATGTTCATTTATACACAGAGGATTCCCTGTATTAGCAGAGTGGGTGAGTGAGCATCAGTAACTGAGGCTACATAGAATTATGAAGCGAGATGAATTAAAGATCATTTTTTGGTTTTTATAGATATATGAAATTTTTAGCATCTATCAAAAGTAAGAATATTATATCATTAGATGCACTTACTCTGAAAAAGATTATTGATAAGTATTCTCTATTGATTTTTAGTTGCTAAAAACAATACATTTCTTCTAAAGTAAAAAAAGCTAATTAAAAATAACTTTCAATATAACTGAGCGAACATTTTCGTCACTGACCGAGCAAGTGTGCGGTCTGTTCCATAAAACAACATATTGAGGTTTATTCAAGAATAATTCTCATTGAATAACGTTCAGGCGTAAAGGCAGACTCTGACTTACATAGAGTGAAATTTGCCATTCAGCCTGATTCCACGATTGTTTGGGTGTATCTGATAGCTTGAGGCCGGAATGACTTTAATTTTTGATAGATTTCCTAAAATTCCGCATCAGTGTGCGACAGTTGTTGATATTCTGCGTCATCGCAGTTCAACACAGCCGCACGCACAAGCGTTCACCTTCCTCGAAGATGGAGAAACTCAAGAATCAACGTTAACTTACCATGAGTTGGATCGACGCAGTCGGGCTATAGCATCTCAACTCCAAATCTTAAGTTTAAGCGGGCAACGTGCTATATTGCTTTATCCGCCAGGGTTAGATTATTTGAGTGCTTTTTTTGGTTGTCTCTACGCTGGAGTCGTGGCGGTTCCAGCTTATCCACCTCATAATAAGCGCAAAACACCCAGAATTCAGGCAATTATCGCAGATGCACAAGCAAGCATCGCTCTTACTACAACAGCGATGCTGCCGA
Source organism: Tolypothrix sp. VBCCA 56010 (assembly GCF_050875635.1). NCBI lineage: Bacteria > Bacillati > Cyanobacteriota > Cyanophyceae > Nostocales > Tolypothrichaceae > Tolypothrix > Tolypothrix sp. VBCCA 56010. The sequence goes on along the minus strand of NZ_JBPAOH010000011.1, from coordinate 90,303 downwards.
CATTACAATCCATATTGACACAACAAACAAACATAGGAAATTTTCGTTGGCTTGTTACTAACAACCTGGCACAGGGTATAGAAGATTCTTGGCAACAACCTGAAATCAATGCGGATACCCTAGCTTTTTTGCAATACACGTCGGGTTCTACAGGCACACCAAAGGGAGTTATGCTCAGTCATGGCAATCTGCTGCACAATGCTGCTGTGACTTACCAACTCATGGAACATTCTCCCAGCAGCAAATTTGTCTCTTGGCTACCTGTTTACCATGATATGGGGTTGATTGGTGGTATTTTGCAACCTTTGTATGGCGGGTTTGGTTGCATCTTAATGTCCCCAGCATCTTTTCTGCAACGACCATTGCGCTGGTTACAGGCGATTTCCCACTACAAAGGCACCACGAGTGGTGCTCCCAACTTTGCTTATGACCAGTGTATTCAAAGGATTACCCAACAACAAAAAGAAACTCTCGACTTAAGTAGTTGGACTATCGCGTTTAATGGTGCTGAACCAGTCCGACAGGAGATTTTAGAGCGATTTGCTGCATCCTTTGCTGAATGTGGCTTTCGTCCGGAAGCATTCTACCCTTGTTACGGCATGGCGGAAGCAACATTGATGGTTTCCGGTGGGATTAAGACAGCCTTAGCCCAAGTAAGAACTGTAGAGAAATCTGCACTTTCCCAGAACCAAATAGTATCAACAACAGCCCAGAGCAAAGATATCCAAACCTTTGTCAGTTGCGGTCAAACTATTCCTCAACAACAGATAGTTATTGTCAATCCCGAAAAATTGGACTGCTGTTCACCAGATGAAGTTGGAGAAATCTGGGTATCTGGTCCGAGTGTAGGTCAGGGTTATTGGAATCGTCCTCTTGAAACAGAGCAAACATTCCACGCCTACCTGAAAGATACAGGGGAGAGACCATTTTTACGCACTGGTGACTTGGGCTTTTTGCACAATGGAGAACTCTTCATTACAGGTCGAGCCAAAGATTTAATCATTATTCGAGGTCGCAACCTCTACCCACAAGATATAGAGTTAACTGTAGAACGCAGCCATTTATCATTGCGTTCAGGTAGTGGTGCAGCCTTCTCGGTTGAGGTTGAGAAGGAAGAACGACTGGTAGTGGTGCAGGAATTGGAGTTTCGTGCCAAACCGAATATTGATGAAGTCACAGCGGCAATTCGTCAGGCGGTTGCAGAAGAACATGAGGTGCAAGTCTATGCAGTGATACTCATTAAACCAGGTACTATTGCCAAAACCTCCAGTGGCAAAATTCAACGCCGTGCAACTCGCGCACAGTTTCTCGTAGGCGAATTGGGGATAATAGGCAGCAGTATCTTCGATAGTGCAGGTGACTTAGGGAACGAAGTGAGTCTAAGCCGCGAGGTAATTCTTGCAACTCCAGTAGAAAAACGCCCGCCACTGCTAATACCTTATCTTCAAACACAGATTGCTCGAGTGCTAAAAGTTGCACCATCTCAAGTAAACGAAGAGGTATCACTAACTACTTTAGGACTCGACTCATTAATGGTCTTTGAACTCAAAAATCAGATTCAAGTAGACCTTGGAGTGACAATATCTATCGAGGATTTCTTCAAAGATGCCAGTGTGGTCTTGCTAGCAACACAAATACTGACTAAATTAACAACAAAAACAGCGTTAGAGCCAAAGCTAGAGCCTATTTCTCGAAGTCAAGAACTACCGCTGTGTCTTGCTCAAGAACGCTTGTGGTTCCTCGATCAATTAGAACCTGGAAATCCCTTTTACAATGTTCCTATTGCTGTGCATTTAACTGGGGAGCTTAACGCAGTAATCTTAGAACAAAGTCTTAATGAAGTCGTGGGACGTCATGAAGCTTTGCGAACAAGCTTTTCGGCAGTAGAAGGACGACCAATCCAAGCGATCGCTTCTAGTAGTTTACAGTTAACTTTGCCAGTCACAGATTTACCAAACGTAAGTGTAGAGACAGCTTTACACATCGCTACTGAGTTTGCCCAACAACCTTTCGACTTGTCCCAAGCACCACTGCTGCGAACTAAACTCCTACGTTTGACACAACAGGAGCATATGCTGCTGTTAGTCATGCACCACATTATTTCGGATGGCTGGTCTATTGGTATTCTTATTCAAGAACTGGCAGAGATTTACAAATCTTTTTCAAAAGGCTTACCCTCCTCACTTCCTGAACTTCCGATTCAATATGCAGATTTTGCTTATTGGCAGAAACAATGGTTGCAAGGAGAAGTACTCAACAATCAGGTTAATTACTGGAAGCAGCAATTAAGCGGCAGTTTACCTGTACTGCAACTTCCCACCGACCGACCACGACCAGCTATACAAACCTTCACTGGCAAAAAGCAATTTCTAGCGTTTCCTAAGACTGTAAGTCAGGCGGTTAACAACTTGAGCCAACAGGCGGGTGTCACTCAGTTTATGACGCTTCTGGCAGTGTTCAAGACTTTGCTGTACTGCTATTCAAATCAAGAGGAAATAATAGTAGGTTCGCCGGTTGTTGGTCGCATCAGAGCAGAAACTGAAGGACTTATTGGCTTTTTTCTCAACACATTGGTCTTGCGTACCAACTTATCAGGCGATCCAACTTTCCGTGAGTTGTTAGGGCGGGTGCGCGAAGTTGCTTTGGGAGCTTATGCTCATCAAGATTTGCCCTTTGAGAAGTTGGTGGAAGAATTACAGCCGGAACGAAATTTAAGCCATAACCCGCTGTTTCAGGTAATGTTTATTCTCCAGAATGCTCCCATACCAACTATAGAACTTCCAGGGCTGAGTTTGCGTCCGTTGGAAGCCGACAGCGGCACTTCCAAATTTGACTTAAAGCTAAGTATTTGGGAAAGTTCAGAAGGTTTTAATGGCTCATTGGAGTACAAAACAGACTTGTTCTATACCACTACTATTGCTCAAATGATAAATCATTTAGAAATGCTTCTACGCCATGTTGTTGAACAGCCCGATATTAGAGTGAATGAGCTAGCCAAACTACTAGCAAAAGCTGACAGACAACAACAGCTAATAAAAGAACAAGAACTAGAACACACCTCTATGCAAAAACTCAAGCTGACAAAGCGTAAGGCAATTTCTGGAATCTGAAAAAATCTGAAATAAAATTTATCCAACTTAAGTTTTGATAATTTATTGAAATTAGGAGTACCATCAATGAACTTAATAGAGTCATCAAAAAAAACCTTCAACAATTTTCAGCGTCAATTTACAGCATTTATCGCTCCTTATAACTTAAGTAAAGCAGCAGATATTTATTCCCATGATGAATGGCCAAGACTTCGGTTTGCTCATCGCTATCAAAGTCATTTTGCTCCATTGAAGTGGAAAAAACTAAAAATTCTTGCAATTGGTGTAGGGGGTTATGAAGACCACACATATGGAGGGGAGGCTTTAAAAACGTGGAAAACTTATTTTCCGAACAGTATGGTTTACGGTCTTGATATAATAGACAAAAGGTATTTAGAAGAAGACCGTATTAAAATCTTCCATTGTGACCAAAATGATGAATATTTGATCCAAGAAGTTTTAGCCGAAACTGGCGAACTAGATATTATCATAGAAGATGGTAGTTCTGCAAATGAACATCATATAAAAGCGTTCCACACTTTTTTCCCAGCACTTAAAGATGGTGGCATTTATGCAGCAGAAAATATCCACCACTCATATTGGCCAAGTCTTAAAGATGGAAAGTGGTCAAACTTAGCCAAAGACAGTCTTGAGTTACAAAATTGGATAAATGTTGGTGGTAGCCTCGACCTAAACGATCCAAAAACAGTCATGAATATGTTCAAAAGACTGGTTGATGGATTAAATTATGAGGAATTTTTGAATCCCAAGTATACTCCTTCTTATTTTGATAAACACATTGTTTCCATCCACTTTTACCATAATTTGGTTATTCTATATAAAGGAATAAATAACGAAAAAAGCAACTTTATTGAAAATAACCAATTACAACCATTTGTTTTGGAAACACTAGGTGTTAAGTCATTAGAAGAACTGGATTTAGATTTTTCTAAAATTGATAATAAAAGAAGTGAAGAATATACAAAAAGCAACTAAAAATAAAAAATCAAAGTTATTTTTTTGGTGTAACTTTAAATGGAAAGTAACTGAAAAGCAAAGGTAATTACTGGAGCCAAATAATTGCAAATAAATAATGAATCTTCCCGACTCTCCAAACATTAGTCTCCACCAGATAAGGTCAAAAAGACGGCAAGGCATCAATCTATCGAATGCAGAATTGATAAAAGCAATACCTTTGTTGCCTGAAAATTCCTTACCTTTGCTGTTACAATCTATAGTAGAAGGAATTAATTTAGTGACTTGGGCAGTAAGTCATCGGGAGTTAATTGCAACAAATCTGTTAAAGCATGGCGGTATTCTATTTCGTAATTTCCAAGTGAGAGATGTGGCAGAGTTTGAAAAATTTATCCAGATAGTTTCTGGAGATTTGCTGGAATATCGCGATCGCTCTTCACCCCGCAGTATAATTCAAGGCAATATTTATACTTCAACTGACTATCCAGCCAACCAAACTATCTTTTTACATAGCGAGAATTCCTACGCTGCCACATGGCCTCTAAAAATCTTCTTTTACTGCATGACACCAGCTATTCAGGGAGGAGAAACACCCATTGCTGACACTCGAAAATTATATCAGCGGATTGATTCCAAGATTCGCGATCGCTTCATCGAAAAAAAAGTGATGTACGTCCGCAACTTTGGTGACGGCTTTGGCTTGCCTTGGCAGACAGTGTTTCAAACAATCAATCCAGCCGAAGTAGAAACCTTCTGCCGTCACAATGGCATAGAATTCGAGTGGAAAGAGGGCAATCGCTTGAGAACCCGCCAAATTAGACAAGCTATTGCCACCCATCCCCAAACAGGTGAACAAGTTTGGTTCAATCATGCTGTATTTTTTCATGTATCAACTTTGGAACCAAATATCCGCAAGTCATTGTTAGCTGAGTTTCAAGAAGAAGACTTGCCACACAATACTTATTATGGTGATGGATCGCCAATTGAAAAAACCGTGTTAGATGAAATTCGTGCTACCTACCAACAAGAAACTATAATTTTCCCCTGGCAAGCTGGAGATATTTTAATGCTCGATAATATGCTAGCAGCACACGGACGGATGCCATTTGTGGGAGAGCGAAAGGTCGTAGTAGGAATGGCAGAACAATTGAGTAGTAAAGATATTTAGTGCTAAGTACGGAGAATTAGAATGATTTCGGAAATGCAGGGTTTTCGACTCTCACCCCAACAAAAACATCTGTGGCATTTACAGGAAAGTGACAACTTCCCCTATTGTTCACAATGTGCTGTTTTGATAGAAGGGAATCTTGAGATCGACACCTTGAGAGTAGCTTTAGAACAAGTTGTCAATCGCAATGAAATTCTCCGTACTAATTTTCATTGCTTGCCTGGTATGACTATACCTTTGCAAGTTATTAGAAATAACGACATAACTTGGAATGAAAACCACGACTTGAGCAGTTGTACACCCCAAGAACAAGAAGAATTTTTATCCGCCTTATTTGATGAGGTTAACAAACAGCCGTTTGATTTAGTAGAAGGTTCCCCATTACACCTATCTTTAGTAACTCTGTCGCCATCTAAGTATGTTTTGCTCATTAGCTTACCTGCACTTTGTGCAGATGCAGCAACACTAAAAATTTTAGTGCAAGAAATCAGCCAGTCTTATGCAGCTTGCCTACAGGGTAAAAAACTAGACGATGAACCACTACAATACGCAGATTTAGCTGAATGGCAAAACGAATTGTTAGAAGGGGCAGATACAGAAGCAGGCAGAGACTATTGGCGAAAACAGGATTTTTCAGCGCTGACAAAATTAAAACTACCTTTTGAAAAACAGTCTGTAGAGCAACTAAAATTTCAGCCTCAAACGCAAAGTTTTACAATTGCTCCTGCTTTGTTAGAACAAATTGACACCCTGACTCAGCAGTATAATATTTCAGTGGCTGAGTTTTTCTTAGCTTCCTGGCAGATCTTACTTGCCCGTCTTACCAAACAGCAAAATTTGAATATCGGTGTGGCTTATGAGGGACGCAAATATCAGGAAATAGAGAAGAGTCTCGGATTATTTACTAAATACTTACCGTTAATTTTAAATATAGAATTAGAATCAAGTTTTATTGATATTTTACAGAAAAATTCTGCATGTGCAGAGCAGCTTTCTAAGCTACAAGATTACTTTACTTGGGAACTAATAGCAGAATCCTATCCAAATATCTTACGTTTTTTACCATTTTGTTTTGACTTTGAAGAATTGCCAGAAAATTATGTAGCTGCTAATGTATATTTTTCGATTTCCCAAGTTTCTAGTTGCATTGAAAGATTCAAAGTAAAGCTTTCTTGCATTCGTCAGAATGATACGCTAAGTGTAGCATTTCACTATGACTCAAACTTATTTCATGTAGAAGATATTAAACGCTTAGTCGGGCAATTTCAGACGTTGTTAGCTAGTGCGATCGCTCATCCAGAGACAGCAATTAGTCAGTTAAATATTCTCAGTCAAATCGAGAAACAACAACTGCTTGACCAGGTAAACAATACGAAGCGCGATTATCCTCACAACAAGTGCATTCACCAACTGTTTGAGGAACAGGCACGAAAAACCCCGAATAAAGTTGCTGTTATTTTTGAAGACCAACAACTGACTTACCACGAACTTAATCAACGGGCTAACAAAATAGCTCACTACCTGCAAAAGCAGGGAGTTGCACCAGAGGTGTTAGTGGGGCTGTGTGTAGAGCGATCGCTTGACATGATAGTTGGACTTTTAGCCATCCTCAAAGCTGGTGGGGCATATGTGCCCCTAGATCCCGCATTGCCGAAAGAAGCTTTGGCATTACGATTGCAGGATGTCCAGGTATCATTAGTCATTAGTCATTCGTCATTGGCAAATAACTTTGAACCAATGACGAATAACTTTGAGCAAACAACAGTAATCTACCTGGATAGCGACTGGGAAACTATTACTCAGGAAAATGATGTTAATCCCAATAGCAAGGTCACAAGTGAAAATCTAGTATATGTATTGTTTACCTCTGGCTCTACAGGCAGAGCCAAGGGGGTTGCGATTGAACACCGACAATTGCTCAATTACCTATATGCCATCATCGATCAGTTAAACCTACCAGCAGGTGCTAATTTTGCACTGGTTTCTACATTCGCAGCAGACTTAGGCAACACAGCTATCTTTCCTTGTCTGTGTACGGGGGGGTGTCTGCATGTAATTTCCTACGAACGTGCTACTGACCCAGCAGCTTTAGCAGAATACTGCCGCAGACATCCTATTGACTGTCTCAAGATTGTTCCCTCTCACCTTGCTTCTCTCTTAACATCTTCTTCACCTAGGTCTATCCTGCCTAGAGAACGACTTATCCTAGGTGGTGAGGCTACCAGTTGGGAGCTGATCGAGCAGATTCAAAAGTATGCACAAGATTGCCCGATCTTCAATCACTACGGTCCGACAGAAGCTACTGTAGGTGTACTTACTTATCTAGTAGAACTTAATCACGACCTTTACTGCGATCCAAAATCCAAAACAGTTCCCTTGGGTCGCTCAATTCCTAACACGCAGGTATATGTCCTGGAAGAAAACTTGCAGCCTGCTCCTATAGGACTAAGTGGCGAAATATACATTGGTGGGACAACTCTAGCTAGATGCTATCTGAATCAACCCGAACAGACAGCTGTTAAATTTATTCCCAATCCATTCAGTCAAGAAGAGGGAGCGCGGCTTTACAAAACCGGCGATAAGGCACGCTATTTGCCAGACGGCACGATTGAGTTTTTAGGTCGTACCGACCACCAAGTTAAAATTCGTGGCTTCCGTATAGAACTAGGAGAAATTGAGGCACTACTTAGTCTCCACCCAAATGTGCGGGAGGTTGTCGTCTTAGCAACAGATTCAGAGTCTAGTCAGAAGTATCTGGCAGCCTACGTTGTACCGTCTCAGGAATCGCCCATCCTTAATAATGAACTGCGTAACTATATGCAGGCGAGGTTGCCTGAGTATATGGTGCCTTCAACCTTTGTCATCCTAAAAGCACTGCCGCTAACTCCCAACGGCAAAGTAGACCGTCAAGCCCTGCCAGTCCCCAACCAAGTACGTCCTGAGTTAGAAACAAGCTTTACAACTCCTCGCACGCCAATAGAAGAGGTGCTAGCTGGAATTTGGGCTAGAGTTCTTGGTACTGAGTACGTGGGCATTCACGATAACTTTTTTGACTTGGGAGGACACTCGTTGCTAGCTACGCAAGTTGTTTCCCAAATACGCGAAACCTTTCAAGTGGAGTTGCGGCTACGTAGTTTGTTTGAAACACCCACACTGGCGGGACTAGCTGAAGTGATTGAAACCGCAGTCAGGGCTGGACAAAAACTGGAACTTCCGCCAATTGAGCACGTTTCGCGGGAGGGCGAGTTGCCTTTGTCCTTTGCCCAGCAACGGTTGTGGTTCCTCGACCAGTTGGAACCAGGTAACCCTTTCTACAACATTTCCAGAGGTGTAATACTGAAAGGTTCGCTCAACGTGACAGCACTGGAGCAGAGCTTGAACGAAATTGTACGACGTCACGAGGTATTGCGGACAAATTTCAGGGATGTAGATGGGCGTCCTGTCCAGGAAATTGCTTCGGCGCTGAATATAACGCTGCCGATTATAGATTTGAGGGAATTATCAGAACAAGAACGAGTTGCTTCGGTTCGGCGCCTGGCTAGCTCACACGCCCAACAGCCCTTTGACTTGACCCAGGGTTCATTGCTACGAACTACCTTGTTGCGGTTGAAGGAAGAGGAACATGTGTTGGTGTTTACTATACACCATATTGTCGCCGACGGCTGGTCGGCAGGCGTGATTGTTCACGAAGTAGCAGCACTTTACGAATCATTTTGTAGCGCTAAACAATCATTACTGCCTGAGTTATCTATTCAATACGCAGACTTTGCGATTTGGCAGCGACAGTGGTTGCAAACAGAGGTACAGTCGTCCCAGATGGCTTACTGGAAACAACAATTAGGCGGGAACTTGCCTGTGCTGCAACTTCCTACCGACCGACCTCGACCAGCCATTCAAACCTTTAGGGGAAGAAAACTGCCGTGGCAAATTTCCAAAACTCTGACCGAGGCACTTAAGTCACTTTCACAGCGGGAAGCAGTGACCCTGTTTATGACAATGCTTGCGGCATTTAAGACACTGCTGTATCGCTACACAAATCAAGCAGATATTTTGATTGGCTCTCCTATTGCCAACCGCAATCGCAAAGAGATAGAAGGTCTAATCGGCTTTTTTGTCAATACCCTTGTACTGCGTACCGACCTTTCGGGAAATCCAAGCTTTAAAGAATTACTGCGACGGATTCGGGAGGTCACATTGGATGCATATGCTCACCAAGATTTGCCCTTTGAGCAGCTTGTAGAAGAGCTACAACCAGAGCGCAATTTAAGCTATACGCCACTGTTTCAGGTAATGTTTATTTTGCAGAATGCCCCAATGGAGGTTTTGAAGCTTCCAGACTTGAGCTTGAGTCCGCTGGAAGTAGAACCCGAAACAGCCATGTTTGATCTAACCGTGTTTTTGACGGAAACTGAACAAGGACTGATGGGCGTGTTCGAGTACAATAGCGACTTATTTGATACTGCCACCATTGAACGGATGCACGGACATTTCCAGACACTACTCGAAGGTATTGTCGCCAATCCCGATCGCCATCTATCTGACTTGCCAATCTTGAGTGCAACAGAACAACAGCAACTGCTGGTAGATTGGAATCAAACATCGGCTGATTACCCCTGTATTTGTATTCATCAGTTATTTGAGGCTCAGGTAGAACAAACACCAGATGCTGTAGCAGTCGTTTTTGAAGATCAACAACTGACTTATCAGGAATTGAATGTTCGTGCCAATCAGCTAGCACACTATTTGCATTCATTAGGAGTGGGACCAGAAGTACTGGTGGGAATTTGTGTAGAGCGATCGCTCCATATGGTCATTGGACTGTTAGGCATCCTTAAAGCAGGTGGAGCTTATGTGCCGCTCGATCCAGCTTATCCGCACAATCGCTTAACATTTATGCTAGAAGATGCCAAAGTATCAGTGCTGCTTACTCAAAAGAAGTTGGTAGCAGCTTTAGCGCAACATAAAGCAAAGGTAGTGTGCCTTGATACAAACTGGCAGGAGATTGTTGAACAAAGCAATTGCCATCCCATCAACCAAGCAACTGCTGAAGATTTAGCGTATGTGATTTACACCTCCGGCTCAACCGGTAAGCCCAAAGGAGTGCAAATTCCGCACCGAGCGTTGGTTAACTTCTTAAGTGCCATGCGCCTTAATATAAAGTTGACCCAGGAAGATATTCTCCTATCAGTCACAACATTATCTTTTGATATTGCAGCACTGGAATTATACCTACCGCTGATTGTAGGCGCTCGTTTGGTATTAGTAAGTCGTGAAATCGCTGTTGATGGAACTCAGTTATTAGAATGGCTGATATCCTCCGGCACTACGGTCATGCAAGCCACCCCAGCGACTTGGCGACTGCTTCTAGCAGCCGGGTGGCAGGGTAGTTTGTCACTGAAAATCCTCTGCGGCGGTGAAGCCCTTGATCTCGAGCTGGCAAATGAGTTGCTCAAACGAAGTACTGAACTGTGGAACTTATATGGTCCTACAGAAACGACTATCTGGTCAGCTGTCCATCAGGTAAAGACTGGAAATAACCTAGAGCGTCGAGATGGCATCATCTCTATTGGTCGTCCCATTGCCAACACAAAATTTTATATTTTAGACGAAAACCTGCAACCTATTCCCGTAGGAGTTCCGGGTGAACTACACATTGGTGGCTTAGGACTGGCTCTTGGTTACCTCAATCAACCAGAACTCACAGCACAGAAGTTTATCCCTAACCGGTTTAACGACGCTTCAACTTCCCGGTTGTACAAAACTGGGGACTTAGTTCGTTATCGACTAGACGGGACTATTGAGTATTTAGGGCGGATCGATCATCAAGTAAAAATCCGGGGCTTCCGTATTGAACTCGGAGAGATTGAAGCTTTGTTAAGCGAACACCCAGGAGTACAACAAGCTGTAGTCTTGGTGCAAGACAACCAAGTAGGCAACAAGCGCTTAATTGCATATATAGTTCCAAATCTACACCAGAAATTGACTGGCGATCTGATGCCACAGCTACGCCGTTCTTTACAAGAGAAACTGCCTGAGTATATGGTTCCCTCTGCTTTTGTAACGCTAGAGGTACTGCCACTGACACCTAATGGTAAAGTGGACAGGCGATCGCTGGCAGCATCTGGTCTTATACAGGTTGAGTCGGAAGACATCTTTGTGGCTCCTTGTACCCCCGTTGAGGAGATTCTAGCCGGAATCTGGGCAGAGGTTCTCGATGTTGAGAAAGTAGGCATTCACGATAACTTCTTTACCTTGGGAGGGCACTCTCTTCTAGCTACTCGTGTCATTTCCCAGATACAAAAAGTTTTTGAAGTAAAGCTTCCTTTGCATCGCTTGTTTGACAAGCCTACAGTAGCTAAATTAGCTACAGAAATTGAGAAAGCAGTAAGCATAGCAGACTCAGGACTTGAAGCAACAATTATTGAGCGCATTTCACGGTCGCACGAATTACCCCTATCTTTTGCACAACAGCGACTATGGTTTCTCACCCAGTTAGAGCCAGAAAGCCCGTTATACAACATGCCTGCTGCTATTCGCTTAGAAGGACAGTTGAACCTAACAGCACTACAACAGAGTTTCAATGAAATTCTATGCCGCCACGAAGCTTTGCGAACTAATTTTAAGACAGTAGAAGGGCGACCCATAGCAGTCATCTCATCAATGACACGACTCCTGTTGCCAATACTCGACCTAAGTGAGTTACCTTTAAATCAACAAGATGGCACTGTTAGACAATTGGCATTGGTCGAGGCGCAGCAACTTTTTGATCTAAAAAGTGAGCTTCTGCTGCGGGTAAGATTACTGCGCCTTAGTCAACAAGAACATATAGTGCTATTGACCATGCACCACATTGCCTCTGACGGCTGGTCAATTGGTGTGTTAGTGCGTGAGGTGACAGCACTTTATCAAGCCTTCTGTGCTGGAAAACCCTCCCCACTTCCAGAATTACCCATACAGTACGCAGATTTTGCCGTATGGCAACGACAGCGGTTACAAGGAGAAACACTGGAAGCTCAACTGACCTACTGGAAACAGCAATTAGGAAACAACCTCCCTGTACTGCAATTACCCACAACTCGTCCCCGAACAGAAGTTAAAACCAACAGGGGCGCTACTCAATCTTTCCTCATTCCCTCTAACATATCTCAAGGACTGCAAACGCTCTCACGCCAACAGGATGTTACCTTATTCATGACCCTGTTGGCAGGTTTTCAGGTGTTGCTACAACGCTACACAAACCAAGATGACATCGTTGTTGGCACTGATGTCGCTAATCGTAATCGAGCAGAAATTGAATCATTAATTGGCTTTTTTGTCAATCTGCTTGTCTTACGCACCGACCTTTCTGGTAACCCCACCTTTGGGGAGTTGCTCAAACGAGTGCGTTCTGTAGCATTAGGAGCTTATGCTCATCAAGATTTACCCTTTGAAAAATTAGTAGAGGCTTTGCAACCTGAACGGAATTTAAGCAATACCCCACCACTATTTCAGGTGTTGTTTGTCTTCCAGAATGCCCCCATGCCACCTTTGGAATTGCCAGGACTGACCTTAAACGTGTTAGAAGTTGAAAACAAAATAACAAGGTTTGATTTAGCACTATTTCTCACAGAAACAGAGCAAGGAATCTTGGGCAAGTGGCAGTACAATGCTGACCTTTTTGATACGACCACTATAACTCGCATGACAGGCCACTTCGAGACACTGCTTAACAGCATTGTGTTCCAACCTGATATACGGATCAGTAACTTAGAAATGCTCACTGAAGCTGAAAGAAAGCAACAAGCCATGCAAAAAACAGAGCGCAAAGCATTCAAGCAGGAAAAGTTTCTCAGCATTACCCCTAAGGCTGTCAGCCTATCACAAGAAAGATTGATCGTAACTGATTATCTCCAACCAGGACAAACATTTCCTCTAGTCATTCAGCCTGCTACTCGCGATATTGATTTAGTGACTTGGGCTAAAACTAACCAGGAATTTATAGAGACAGAATTGTTAAAACATGGAGCAATTTTCTTTCGAGGTTTCAATATAGATTCTATTTCAGAATTTGAAAGCGTTGCCCAGGCAATTTATCCAGATTTGTTTGATGAATATGGTGACTTACCTCGTACTGGAGAAGGCGGTAAAGTTTATGGTTCTACTCCTTACCCACCCGACAAAGCAATCCTTTTCCATAATGAAAGTTCGCACTTACATCAGTTTCCTTTAAAAATTTGGTTTTTCTGCGTGCAACCAGCTAAACTTGGTGGAGAAACACCAATTGTAGACTGTCGAAAAGCTTACAAAATACTCAATCCCAAGCTGAGAGAACGATTAGCTCAAAAACAATTAATCTACGTTCGCAACTACACGGACGGTCTAGATGTAAGCTGGCAAGATTTCTTTCGCACCAGAGATAAATCTGTTGTAGAAAAATATTGCCGTCAAGCTAATATTGATTTTGAATGGTATGATAATAATGGTCTAATTACTCGCCAAGTTCGTCCAGCCTTAGCAGCACATCCAAAAACGAGTGAACCTGTACTTTTCAATCAAATCCAGTTGCACCACATAGCATATTTGGACGCAGAAGTTCGAGAATCTCTGTTGTCTAGCTTTGGAGATAAAAAGCTTCCGCGTAATGTTTATTACGGAGATGGTACTCCGATTGAAGATTCAGTTATTGCAGAAATTAATGAAGTTTATCAGCAATCAAAGACTAGCTTTCCTTGGCAGCAGGGAGATATTTTGATGCTAGATAATATGCTTGTAGCACACGGACGCTATCCCTATGTGGGGCAACGCCAAATTGTGGTAGCGATGGGTGAAATGATTTTTAGTGAAGATATTTAAGCAACTGCGTTAGCGAAGCGGGACGTTGTCGCTTGAATAAACTAAAGACTATAAGTAAAGCAATCAACTAGGCTTGATATGACTATACAATCACTTCTTTCTTTCTCTAAGATTATTGGATTGATGTTTGCCACAATTACGTTGAGTGTTGTCACAAGTTTAGTCATTTACCTGCTTAAAAGGATGTGGCGCAAGAAAAAAAGTAAGTTGGTATGGACGCCAATTTCTTCTGTTGATCGTCGCAGCAACCTATCGTATGAGGAGTTTGTTCGGGAATACGCATCTGTTGGAAAGCCTGCGATCATCACTGACGTGGTGAAACACTGGAAAGCCTCAAAAAAGTGGACTGTGGATTTCTTCAGGTCAGAGTACGGGTCAGCCGTGGGTCAAGTGCTCGATTGCGCGACTCGAACTACATCTGCCATGACTATTGCTGATTACTTAGATTACATGACTCTCAAAGAACGTGATAAATTGCTCTGCTTGGAGCGCCTGTTAATTCGGGATTATCCTGAGCTTCGGGAGGACTACAAAGTCCCAGCATACTTTCCCAATCTCTTTGAGAGGATACCAGAAAAGCTTAGAAAGAAATATAAACTTGAACCAGGTCATCTTCTCATAGGTCATAAAAATACATCGGTAGGTCTTCACTACGATTCCCATCATGAGAATGCGTGGGTAGCAGTGATTTCTGGGAAAAAGCGAGTTGTCTTGTTCTCACCAGACCAACAAAATTTTTTGTACGATGGAAAAGTTGATGCCTTCAACCCGGATTTAGAAAGGTTCCCACTGTACAAGAATGCAAACCCAGTAGAATGTACACTAAACCAGGGAGAAATCATCTACATCCCACCAGATTGGTGGCATCATGTGAAGAACATCGAAGACACTATTACCTTGCAACACAACTCGATAGATAAATGGAACTCAGAATTAGTTTTCCAAAGTTTTGTTGAAGTTAATCCAAGTAAAGGTCATCTCTTTCCATTAATTCTAGAATTTCCCTGGCTGGGCAGGGCTCTATTTGCTATTGGTTTACTCTAATAACTTATGCAGGCTTCCGCAAAATTGTGATGACAATAGGTGATATGATTCATAGCCAAGATGTTAAACATATTATAAATAAAGCATATGCACACTAAAACTGTTAGCGGCTTTCAACTTTCGCCTCAACAGAAGCGTCTTTGGTTATTACAGCAATATAATTCAACTTATTCTGCTCAATGTGCACTTCTCCTCGAAGGCAATCTCAAACCAGAAGTTTTAAAAGCCGCTTTACAACAAGTCATCAATCGACATGGAATTCTCCGGACACGCTTTCATCGCTTGTCAGGTATCAAAATTCCGGTCATGGTTATAGCAGATAGTAGTGTTGTGTCGTGGCAGGAAATCAATCTGAGTGATTGTGAACCAAAGGAACAAGAAGCTAAAATTGAAGCTACTTTCCAACAACACAGACACCAACATTTCGACTTTGAGCAAGGTTTACTGTTGCATTCTTGCCTATTGACGCTGCCACTACATAAATATATTTTAATAATCAGCTTACCTTCCCTTTGTGCTGATACTTGGACACTCAAAAATCTAGTAGCAGAAATCAGCTATTCATATTCTGCTTGCTTGCAAAGTGAGGCAGTATCACAAGAAGTTGTGCAATACCTGCAATTCTCAGAATGGCAGAATCAATTACTCGAAGACGAAGATGCAGAGTTTGCTAAGAAATACTGGCAAGAGCAAAAGCTTGCTTCCCAAACTACATTAAGACTGCCTTTTGAAAGCCAACCTGCAAAACAATCACAATTCCAGCCTGAGTGTTTGCGACTGGCGATCGCTCCCGAACTGACAGCCAAAATTGAAACTTTAGCCCAAAAGTATAATACTTCCGCTGCTGTCGTCTTACTAGCTTGCTGGCAAACGCTGATTTTTAGACTTACAGGACAGCCAGATATTGTCATTGGTATGGCTTGCGATCGCAGAGATTATGAAGAACTACATAACTTACTAGGACTTGTTGCTACCTGGTTGCCAATTAAAAGCCATTTGACACCAGACTTACGCTTTAAAGAACTTTTAGAACTAGCTGAACAAACTATAGAGGCTGCTTCAGAATGGCAAGATTATTTCGTTCCAGAACCACTAGAAAATAATAGTATACTAGCTTTTCCTGTTGGTTTCGAGTTTGAGAAACTACCAGAACAACTCATTGCCGCCGATGTTTCATTTTATCTTGACAAATATTACAGTTGTATTGAACCGTTTAAAGTAAAACTCACCTGCACTCAACGCAATAATTTGCTGATAGCAGAATTATACTATGATGTCAACTACTTTTCGGCTGATACTATTGAGCGTATAGCTGGACAGTTTCAAACTTTATTAAGCAGTGCAACTGCAAATCCAGAAGATAAAATCAGTCAATTAGAGATTCTCAGCAAGCGCGATCGCCAACAGTTGCTGGTTGAGTTTAACCAAACGCGGATTAATTACCCACAAGACAAATGTATTCATCAACTGTTTGAAGAACAAGCACAAAAAACACCTAATAACATTGCCGTTATATTTGAAGACCAGCAACTGACCTATGCAGAGCTTAACCAAAAAGTTAATCAACTAGCTCATTACTTGGAAACATTGGGAGTTAAGCCGGAAGTTTTAGTTGGGCTTTGTGTAGAGCGATCGCTCGAAATGATTATTGGACTTTTGGGCATCCTCAAAGCTGGTGGAGCCTACCTACCCCTAGATCCAGCATTACCACAGTCGGGTTTTGCCTGCCGATTGCAGGATGCTCAAGTACCAGTGCTATTGACACAACAGGGATTAGTAGATATACCAACATATGTATCGCAGATTGTCCGCTTAGACACGGACTGGGATATTATTGCTCAACACAGTGATGAGAATCCCACAAGTGTTGTGACAACTGAGAATTTGGTCTATGTATTGTTCACCTCTGGCTCTACTGGTACACCAAAGGGGGTGGCAATTGAACATCGACAACTGCTGAATTATCTCAACGGAATCACAGATAGGTTGAACTTATCAGCAACAGCCAACTTCGCCACTGTTTCCACCCTTGCAGCAGATTTGGGTAACACTGTAATTTTTTCTTCTCTTTGTACTGGAGGGTGTCTGCATGTTTTGTCTGCCGAGTGTGCTACTGACTCAGCAGCCCTAGCAAAATACTGCCGCAGATATCCTATAGACTGTCTGAAAATTGTACCCTCCCACCTTGCCACCCTGATTGCATCTGCACCATCCGAGTCAATTTTGCCCCGCCAGCGACTGATTCTTGGTGGTGAAGCAGCAAGTTGGAAACTTATTGAGCAGATTCACGCCTCTGCGCCAGACTGCCTTATTTTCAATCACTACGGTCCCACAGAAGCTACCGTGGGGGTTACTACTTTCGCGGTTGAGGATGGGCAAGTTAATTATAGTTCACAGATTCCGCTTGGTCGTCCACTTGCTAACACGCAGATTTATCTGCTTGATGAGCAACTGCAACCCGTGCCCATTGGCGTGACAGGTGAGCTATACATCGGCGGTGCTTCTTTAGCTCGCGGCTATCTGAATCGATCTGAGCTAACAGCGGAACGGTTCATTCCCAACCTTTTTGCAGAGACGGGATTGATTGCATCTAACTTAGGGTCGCGCTTATATAAAACTGGTGACTTAGCTCGCTACTTAAGCGACGGCAATATTGAGTTTCTTGGACGGGTCGATCGTCAGGTGAAGATTCGGGGTTTCCGTATTGAGCTTGGAGAAATTGAGACCATACTGTGTCAACACCCGGAAGTGCAACAGGCTGTAGTTTCAGTTCGTGAAGAAGAGTTTGGCAACAAGTACTTGGTAGGCTACATTGTTTCTAAGCAAAAACAAAAACTCAGTGTTAGTGAACTGCACAAATTCCTGAGAGAAAAGCTGCCGGAATACATGGTGCCCTCAACTTTCATGATGTTGAAAACTTTACCACTGACACCTAATGGAAAAGTCAACCGCAGCGCGTTACCAGAACCAGACGATCGCCGTCCAGAATTAGAAGTAACTTATGAACCACCTCAAACTGAAGTCGAGCAAACCATTGCTCATATTTGGCAGCAGATGCTTCATGTTGAGAAGGTGGGCATTTATGATAATTTTTTCGATCTTGGCGGTCATTCATTACTTCTTGTTCAAATTCATGCCAAACTGCGAGAAGTTTTAAACACAAATATATCAATAGTAAATTTGTTTGAATATCCAACTATAAATTCCTTGGCTAAATATTTAACTGAAGAACAGACTGAAACATCCGCTTTTGAGGAAAGCGATCGACGAGCTGAAAGCCGCATTGCTTCAAGGCAGGCAAGAGCGCAATCTAGGTAAAATTATCTGAGAAAAAACAGGGCACTTAAATCACCATCAGTGCAAATCATCAAGTTAGAAAGAAGGAAATTGTGATGAATAGCCTAGAAAAACAAAATCAAATAGGCGATTTAGATATAGCTGTTATTGGTATGTCTGGACGGTTTCCTAGAGCCAGGAATCTTGATGCTTTTTGGCATAATTTGCGAGATGGTATCGAATCAATTTCGTTTTTTTCAAATCAAGAACTGGAGTCTGTAGGGGTAGATCCATCTTTACTGAGTAACCCCAATTATGTTAAAGCAAATGCTGTACTGGAAGATATAGAATTATTCGACGCTTCATTCTTTGATTACTCTCCCAGAACAGCAGAAATAATGGACCCACAGCACCGACTCTTTTTGGAAACTGCTTGGGAGGCTCTTGAAAGTGCTGGCTATGATTCTAAAACCTATGAAGGTCGGATTAGTGTTTATGGTAGTGCCAGTATTAGCTCGTACTTTTTATTTAATATTTTTTCCAACACCGAACTGATAAAATTAGTTGGTCTTGACCAAATTAGGCATAACAATCGTACAGATAACCTGACTACGCGAGTTGCTTATAAATTAGATTTGAAGGGGTCAGCTATTACTGTCCAAACTGGATGCTCTAGTTCATTAGTTGCCGTTCACTTAGCCTGTCAAAGCTTAATAGATCGTGAATGTGATATGGTTTTGGCTGGTGGAGTTTCTGTAACAGGGTTACAAAAAGCTGGCTATTTTTATCAAGAGGGGGGAATTTTGTCTCCCGACGGACACTGTCGCGCCTTTGATGCTCAGGCAAAAGGAACTGTGGGCGGTGATGGTGTAGGCATAGTCGTTTTAAAGCGACTGGCAGATGCGATCGCTGATGGAGATTGTATTCATGCTGTTATTAAAGGTTCAGCTATTAATAATGACGGTTCTTCAAAAGTTGGCTATACAGCTCCGAGTATTGATGGTCAAGCTAGGGTGATTGCTGAAGCACTTGCAATAGCTAGGGTTGAACCTGAGACAATCAGCTATGTAGAAACTCATGGCACTGGAACAGTTTTAGGAGATCCCATTGAAATTGCAGCGCTTACCAAATCTTTTCGCGCCAAAACTCAAAAGAAGGATTTCTGCGCTATTGGTTCGGTAAAGACGAACATTGGACACCTAGATACTGCTGCTGGTGTTGCAGGTTTAATCAAGACAGTTTTAGCGCTCAAACACAAACAAATACCACCTAGCTTGCACTTTCAAGAACCATCACCCCAGATTGATTTTGCTAACAGCCCATTTTATGTTAATGACAAGCTTTCAAAATGGAAGTCAAACGGACACCCCAAACGTGCAGGAGTCAGTTCCTTCGGCATTGGTGGCACTAATGCTCATGTGATTCTTCAAGAAGCCCCTGTGGAGGAGCAGGGGAAGCAAGGGAGGCAGGGGGAGCAGGGGAGGAAATATCAACTGTTAGTGCTTTCCGCAAAGACTAACTCGGCACTAGAAACTGCCACAACCAATATAGTTGAACACTTTAAGCAGCACCCCGATCTCAATTTGGCTGATGTCGCTTACACCCTTGGGGTAGGTCGCCGAGCTTTTGATTATCGCCGGATGGTGATTTGTCAAGACCTGAACGATACAGTCAAAATTTTAGAAACAAAAGACCCGCAACGAGTTTTTACCCATTTCACCGAACCTTGTGAGCGAAAGGTTGTGTTTATGTTTCCCGGTCAGGGGACTCAGTATGTAGAGATGGGTCGAGAACTGTACCAGACAGAGACAATTTTCCAAGAACAGGTTGATTATTGCTGTGAAATACTTATACCAGTGTTGGGGCTAGACCTACGCACTATTCTGTATCCAACCGAAGAACAAAGACAGTGGGCAACACAGCAGCTTACAAAAACTTATATTACTCAGCCAGCGCTGTTTGTGATTTCGTATGCTCTAGCAAAGTTATGGATGGCGTGGGGAGTACGTCCTGAAGCGATGATTGGTCACAGTATAGGAGAATATGTTGCAGCTTGTTTAGCTGGCGTGTTCTCTTTAGAAGAAGCATTGGTGCTAGTTGCTACCCGTGGAAAACTGATGCAGCAAATGCCTGCTGGGGATATGCTGGCTATACCCCTAGCAGAGAAAGAAGTGCAATCAATGCTAGGTGAGGAACTTGCCTTAGCTGCAATCAACGCGCCATCTCTGTGCGTGGTTTCAGGACCAAGATTGCCAATTGATGAATTGCACAACTCTTTGACCGAGCAAGGGGTTGACTGTCGCCGTCTGCATACATCGGGTGCTTTTCATTCCCAGATGATAAACCCAATCATCGAGCCGTTCATGGCACAGGTCAAAAAAATTAACCTGAAAGCACCGCAAATTCCGTTTGTATCCAACGTCAGTGGTACCTGGATTACGGCAGGCGACGCAACCGATCCAAGCTATTGGGCAAGGCATCTACGACGAACGGTGCGTTTTGCTGAGGGTATTGCTCAGTTGCTGCAAAAGCCAGAGCAAATTCTCCTAGAAGTAGGACCTGGGCGGACGTTAACTACATTAGCTAGACGTCATCCAGATAAAGCGGCTGAACAAGTTATGTTAACTTCGTTACGCCATCCGCAAGAGTCCTACTCAGATATAGCGTTTTTGTTAAATACGTTAGGTCAGCTATGGCTTGCTGGAGTACAGGTAGATTGGTCGGGATTCTATACCCGTGAGCGGTGTCATCGCCTACCCTTGCCAACTTATCCCTTTGAGCGTCAGCGTTACTGGATTTCACCTAAAAAACAAGCAAACGCTGTCAAGACGGATGTAGAGATGCCTACAACCTCTCTACGCAAAAATCCGGAAATGGCAAACTGGTTCTACATTCCATCTTGGAAACGCTCCCCATTAGCTGTTAATCAACCAAGTGAGAATCCAGTTTTGTCCTGCACTCTTGTGTTTATCGATGAGTGCGGCTTGGGTGAAGAACTGGTGAAACGACTCGAACTTGAGGATCGAGATGCGATCGCTATAAGGATCGGGTCGGAGTTTACTAAACTAAGCGATCGCTTATATACTCTAAATCCTCGACAACGCGATCACTATGAAACTTTACTTAATCAACTTTTAGCACAAAACAAGTTCCCAAAAACAATTGTTCATTTATGGAGTGTCACACCTTTTGATCGCATAGAGTTAGAACTGGAAACCGTTGATAAATCTCAAGAAACAGGATTTTATAGTCTGCTCTTTCTAGCACAGGCACTCGGAAAACAGAATTTTACTGATGAGCTTCAAATCGCGGTTATTTCCAATAATATGCAGGAAGTAGCAGGCGAAGAGTTACTGTGTCCAGAAAAAGCTACTTTACTTGGACTTATTAGGGTCATTCCTCAAGAATACCCAAACATCAGCTGTCGTAGCATTGATGTTGTTATTCCCAAAGAAGCAAACTGGAGTGAGCAAAAACTCATAGACCAACTGCTTGTTGAGCTACAGGCTGATACTTCTGACCGAGTTATTGCTTACCGTGGTTTTCATCGTTGGGTGCAAAACTTTGAGCCGATTCGATTGGATGAAGCAAAAAAAGAAACACCAAGATTAAAAGAAAGGGGAGTTTATCTGATTACAGGTGGACTCGGAGGTATTGGACTTGTGCTAGCTCAACATCTGGCGCTTCAAGTAGGAGCCAAATTGATTCTGACTGGACGTTCTGCTTTTCCTGCTAGAGACGAATGGGAACAATGGTTGAGCACTCATGATGAGCAAGATGTTATCAGTTGTAAGATTCGGAAAGTGCTTGAACTAGAAGAACTGGGTGCAGAAGTTTTGGTGAGCAGCGCTGATGTGACCAACTCTGAACAAATGCAACAAGCGATCGCTCAAGCACAAAAGCAATTTGGTCAACTCAATGGTGTCATTCATGCAGCAGGGGTTCCCGGTGGTGGCGTGATTCAGCGAAAAACACCGGAAATGGCAGAAAGTATTCTAGCACCTAAAGTAAAAGGCACCCTGGTTCTTGATAGTATCCTCAAGGATGTTCAACTGGATTTCTTTGTTCTTTGTTCAGCGCGTACTGGAATTTTAGGGGGATTTGGGCAGGTCGATTATGTTGGTGCAAATGCCTTTCTTGACGCCTTCGCTCACCATAAGACTCACCAAGATGGCACATTCACCGTAGCTATTGATTGGTGTGCTTGGCAGGAAGTGGGGATGGCAGCAGAGGCAGATCGGCAACGAAATCAAACTTCGGATATTTCCCAAACATCTCAATTGAAACAAGAGTTATTACCCTTAGAAGGAATAGAAGTCTTTAGACGAATTCTAGAAAGTACCCTATCCCAGGTTATTGTGTCTACTTACGATCTCCAGAGTCGTGATTTTTTAATTCACGGTAAACATGATAATGGTTTTAAAGCTAAATCTTATCCTAAACTGTTAGAGACGGCTAACTTATCCAAACCAACACAACAACGACCATCATTAATTAATCCTTATGTTGCTCCCAAAAATGAAACTGAGCAAACGCTTGCTGACATTTGGCAAGAACTTCTTGGGATTGAGGCGATAGGAATTCACGACAACTTCTTTGAGCTTGGTGGGGATTCACTTCTTATAGTTAAAGTTCGCAGCAAACTGCGAGAAAAGCTTAACAAAGATATATTAATATCCGACTCATTTGAATATTCGACCATAAATGCTCTGGCAGAATATCTCACCCGCAAAGAGGATGAACAACCTGTTTATCAGCAAGTCACTGACCGTGCCAAGAGGCGAAAACAAGCTATTGAAGAAAACAGCCAACAGATGAAGCGAAAACTAATCAAGCAAAATAACAAGACAAATGGATAACCCTGAATCTCACGATTCCTTAAAAGGAATAGCCATTATCGGGATGGCTGGTCGTTTTCCTGGAGCCAAAAGTACTGATGAGTTTTGGCAGAATTTGTCGCAAGGACGAGAGTCGATTTCATTTTTTACTGATGAGGAATTACTATCAGAAGGTGTAGACCCGACTTTGCTGCGTAACCCTCACTATGTAAAAGCAGGAGCTGGGCTGTCAGACATAGAGATGTTTGACGCTCGATTCTTCGGCTTCACGCCAAGGGAAGCTGAAGTTATGGACCCACAACACCGTCTTTTTTTGGAGTGTGCCTGGGAAGCTCTTGAAAATGCAGGTTATGACCCTGAAACATATGAAGAGTTGATAGGAGTTTACGCAGGCAGCAACCTAAGTACCTACTTACTGAACAACCTGATCTCAAATCATGACCTTCTCAAATCGCTAAGTGGGACAATCGTTGTTAGTGGTAATGATAAAGACCACATACCTACACGAGTTTCTTACAAATTGAACCTCAAAGGACCGAGCTTTAACGTCAGTACTGCTTGTTCCACGTCATTGGTAGCAGTTCATCTAGCATGTCAAGGATTGTTGAGTTACCAATGTGACATGGCGCTAGCTGGTGGTATTGCAGTACGAGTTCCGCAAAATAAAGGTTATTTACATCAAGAAGACGGAATGACTTCTCCCGATGGTCATTGTCGCACTTTTGATGCTAAAGCACAAGGCACCGTTTTCGGTAACGGTATGGGCATTGTTGTGCTAAAGAGGTTAGAGGAAGCACTGGCAGATGGCGATCGCATTTATGCAGTTATTAAGGGTTCAGCCATCAATAACGACGGTTCTTTGAAAGTGGGTTATACAGCACCCAGCGTCAATGGACAAGCCGAGGTGATTGCCGAGGCTCAGGCGATCGCTGAGTTTGCTCCTGAGACAATTACTTATGTAGAATGTCACGGAACAGGTACAGTTCTGGGCGATCCTATTGAAGTTAGGGCGCTGAAAAAAGTATTTAGTGCGGCAACAAACAACAAGCGCTTCTGCGCGATTGGTTCAGTAAAAACTAATATCGGACATTTAGATAGGGCAGCTGGTATTGCAAGCCTTATCAAGACCGTCCTTGCACTCAAACACAAGCAAATACCACCCAGCTTGCATTTTGAGCAACCCAATCCCGAAATTGATTTTGCCAACAGTCCTTTTTACGTCAATACCACATTGTCTGATTGGAAAACGAACGGCACTCCTTGCCGTGCGGGAGTCAGTTCTTTTGGCATTGGTGGGACTAATGCCCATGTGATTCTTGAAGAAGCCCCAGTTGTTGAACCATCTGGTCCGGCTCGTCCCTGGCAGTTGTTGTTACTGTCTGCCAAGACTAGTACAGCACTTTTAACCGCCACAGCTAATTTAGCTGCCCACTTAAAGCAGCATCCCGATCTTAATCTCGCTGATGTAGCTTACACCCAGTGTGTGGGTCGTCGCGCTTTTGATTATCGGCGGATGCTGGTGTGCCAAGACCTTGAAGATGCGGTGAAAGCACTATCACCTCTAGATCCTCAACGAGTTTTCACCCACTACCAAAAGCCCTGCAATCGCCCTGTTGTGTTCATGTTTCCCGGACAGGGCGCACAGTACGTCGAGATGGGTCGAGAACTTTACCAAAGCGAGCCAATTTTCCGAGAACAGGTTGATAAATGCTCGTACCTTCTAAAACTTCATTTGGAAGTTGATTTGCGCTCTGTGCTGTATCCTAGCAAAGAACAGATCCAAGAGGCAACACAGCACCTTAAACAGACTCATATCACCCAGCCTGCGCTGTTTGTGATTGAATACTCGTTGGCTCAATTGTGGATGGCGTGGGGAGTGCGTCCTTCTGCAATGATTGGTCACAGTATAGGAGAGTATGTAGCAGCTTGCCTAGCTGGTGTGTTCTCTCTAGAAGATGCATTGGCGTTGGTAGCAGCCCGTGGACAACTGATGCAGCAAATGCCTGCTGGTGATATGCTTTCCGTACCACTACCGGAGAACGAAGTGCAATCAATGCTTGGCGAAGAACTTGCCCTAGCTGCAATCAACGCGCCATCTCTGTGCGTGGTTTCAGGACCTAGGTTGCCAATTGCTGAATTGCACAACAAGTTGACTGAGCAAGGGGTTGACTGTCGCCGTCTGCATATATCGGGTGCTTTTCATTCTCAAATAATGGAGCCAATCATTGAGCCGTTCATGACAGAGGTTAAAAAAATTAACCTTCAGGCTCCGCAAATTCCTTTTGTGTCCAATGTGACTGGCACTTGGATTACTAAAACAGAGGCAACCGATCCAAGCTACTGGGCGAGGCATATACGGCAAACAGTGCGCTTTGCTGAGGGGGTTGGATTGTTAGTGCAAAAGCCAGAGCAAATTCTCTTGGAAGTTGGTCCAGGGCGGACATTAAGTACTTTAGTTAGACAGCATCCAGAACAAGACGAACAACAGATTGTACTTTCTTCGTTACGCCATCCAAAAGAGCAACAGTCGGATGTCGCCTTTTTGCTGAACACACTCTCGTGGCTCTGGCTTACCGGAACACAAATAAACTGGTCAGGCTTTTACGCCAATGAACGGCGTCATCGGGTTCCCTTGCCAATGTATTCATTTGAGCGACAAAGATACTGGATTGAACCACAACCCTCAGCCACTTCTGTGACTGCGTACCAAGAACCGTTACACAAAGAGCTGAATCTTGCCGATTGGTTCTACATCCCAGTCTGGAAGCAGTCCCAACCGCTTGAGCCTGTTGAAAATGCAGAACTGGCAAAGCAGAAGTCGTGTTGGTTAGTTTTTGTCGATATGTGTGATGTCGGCTCGCTTATAGTAAAACGCCTACAACAACAAGGTCAAGATGTTATTACCGTAACAGTGGGAGAGCAGTTTACTAAACTTGGCGATCGCGCATATTGCATCAACCCCCAACGAAGAGATGACTATGACGCCTTGTTCCAAACCCTTGATGAGCGGGATTTAACCCCACAAAAGATTATTCATTTATGGGGTATCATAGCAAGCGATCAGACACCCTCAGGAATCGAGTCCTTTGAAACAAGTCAGGCTCTTGGCTTTTACAGTCTGCTTTTTCTAGCCCAAGCACTTGGACAACAAGGTATTACAGATGCGCTTCAAATCCAGGTTGTGACCAACAACATACATGATGTGACTGGTGACGAAAGCTTATGTCCAGAGAAGGCAACTGTATTGGGACCATGTAAAGTGATTGGGCAAGAATATCCGAATATCGCCTGCCGCAACATTGATATTGTTATTCCTAAATCCGGAACCGGGCAACAGGAGAAACTGATAGAACAACTTATAGCAGAATTTACAGCACAGCCAACTGACTTAGTAATTGCCTACCGAGGTCATCATCGCTGGGTACAAACTTTTGAAGCAGTCCACTTAGAAAAAGCAATTCCAGGGAAAACACGGCTGCGGCAAAAAGGAGTTTACCTAATTACTGGTGGCTTGGGAGGCATTGGTCTAATACTGGCGGAGTATCTAGCCCAGACAGTGCAGCCTAAACTAATCTTGATATCGCGTTCTGGTCTTCCGGAAAAAGATGAGTGGGAAAAATGGCTAGCAACTCATGATGACCAGGATTCTGTAAGCATCAAAATAAAAAAAGTGCAGGCGCTAGAGGAGTTAGGTGCAGAGGTTTTGGTCAAGAGTGCCGATGTCGCCGATCTAGAACAGATGGAAAGAGCGATCGCGTTAGTCACCGAGCGCTTTGGCGAGATTCATGGTGTCATCCATGCCGCAGGAATTGTTGGAGAAAAATCACAAAGAGCTATTCAAGAAACTTATATAACTGATTGCCAGTGTCAATTTCAACCAAAAGCGCATGGACTATTCGTACTAGAAAAAGTTTTGCAGGAAAAAGCGCTAGATTTTTGTCTTTTGCTATCCTCTTTAGCATCGATTTTGGGTGGATTAGGATACGTCGCTTATTCGGCAGCGAACATCTTTATGGATGCTTTTGCCCACAAACAAAGTCAAACAAATCCTGTCCCCTGGATCAGCGTTAACTGGGATGTATGGCAACTTAGAGAACAACAAGAACAAAATATAACTTATAAAACAACTTTGGCTGGATTAGCTATAATACCTACTGAAGGTGTAAAGGCTTTTCAACGCATTTTATCCAAGAGTAGAGTAAATCAAGTAGTTGTTTCTACAGGGGATTTGCAAGCAAGGATTGAGCAATGGTTAAAGCTTGAATCATTACCAAATATTGAGCAGAACTATTCTTCCCAAGACAAATTAGCGCTGTCCAATTTATCCAAACCTATTTATCCTCGCCCCAAGTTGGAAAATGATTACGTTGCTCCCCGCACTTTTGTCGAACAAACCGTTGCTAACATCTGGCAACAGCTTCTTGGAATCGAGCAGATAGGCATTCATGATAACTTCTTTGAGTTGGGTGGACACTCGCTGCTAGCAACCCAAGTTATTTCTCAGGTGCGAAAATCTTTCCCAATAGAGTTATCTCTACGCAGTATCTTCTTTGAATACTCTACTATTGCCGAGTTAGCCAAACTGATTGAACAAATGGTTATGGAGAAAATAGAACAATTATCTGAAGAAGAAGCTCAACGTCTTTTAGGAGTTTAATTTTGATTAAAAACCCGTTTTTCAGCGGAGTACAAACTAGTTTTCATCTGTTATTAAAACAGCAATAAAGTAGCAACATGTCTGAACCAGATGCGCTTTCCGGGCAAAAATCTAATTTATCAACAGCAAAACGGGCGCTTTTTGAAAAGTGGATGCAAGGTAAATTTACAGATCAGGGTATTCCTCGCCGTTCACAACAGAACCCTGCTTTTCTGTCCTTTGCCCAAGAGCGCCTGTGGTTCCTCGACCAGTTGCAACCCGGTCAATCCTTATACAACGAACCCTACGCTTTCCGCTTCAATGGCTCGCTTAACGTGACCGCACTGGCACAAAGTCTTAACGAAATCGTGCAGCGTCACGAAGTTTTGCGTACTAATTTTAGTATGGTGGATGGGCAAGCATTTCAGATCGTAGCCCCAACCTTGGCTTTAGCTCTACCGATAGTAGATCTACAATTGCTTCCAAAGAATGAGCAAGAGGCAGAGGTACGACGCCTTGTTACTGACGAGCAGGCGCGACCTTTTGATTTAGCGAACGATCCACTGGTGCGAGTCACTCTACTGCAATTAGATGAAGCTCAGTACGTGTTGCTGTTCACAATGCATCACATTGTGTGTGACCAATGGTCTTTTGGGGTAATCATCGGAGAAATAGTGGCTCTGTATGAAGCCTTCTCTATGGGTAAGCTTTCACCGCTGCCGGAACTCCCAATCCAGTATGCAGATTTTGCTGTTTGGCAGCGTCAGTGGCTCCAGGGAGAAATGCGAGAGGCTCAGCTGTCATATTGGAAGCAGCAGTTGAGTACTACTCCAAGTATACTAGAATTACCCACTGACCGCCCTCGTCCGGCAGTTCAGACCAACCGAGGCGCAAAGCAATCTCTGGCTTTGCCCAAGTCTTTAACTGAAGCTCTTAAGATACTGAGTCAGCAGGAAAAGGCGACGCTATTTATGACATTACTGGCAGCGTTTGGGACGTTGCTCTACCGTTACACAGGTCAGGACGACATCGTAGTAGGCACTACCATCTCTGGTCGTAACCGATCTGAAATAGAAGGGCTAATTGGATTTTTTGTCAATACTTTGGTCATGCGTACTGACCTTTCGGGTACTCCGAGTTTTCGGGAGATTTTAAACCGAGTGCGAGAGGTTGCTCTGGGGGCTTATGCTAACCAAGACTTGCCCTTTGAGCAGCTAGTGGAGAAACTGCAACCAAAGCGAAACCTGAGTCATACACCATTATTTCAGGTGATGTTCCAACTCCAGAATACCCCAACCACGACTTTGGAGCTAGCAGGTTTAACCTTGAGTCCTTTGGAGTTCGACAAAGAAACGGCGAAGTTTGATCTGACCCTAGGTATGGTAGAAAAAGAGCAAGGGCTGATTGGAACTTTGGAGTACAATACAGATTTGTTTGATGCCGCCACAATTCACCGGATGCTAAGGCACTTTCAAACCTTGCTCTGCGGTATTGTCGCTAATCCCGACCAGCAAATATCAAAGCTGTCAATTGTAAGTGAGGCGGAACGGCAACAACTTCTGGTAGAGTGGAATAACACTCTAGTTGACTATCCTCAAAACCAGTGCATCCATGAGTTATTTGAAATTCAGGTAGAGCGAACCTCCTCTGGAGGAGCTTCTCCTTACGGAGACGCTACGCGAACGCTAACGCCTGACCCCATTGCCGTAGTCTTTGAAGATCAACAGTTGACCTACCGGGAACTGAACCAGCGAGCTAATCAGCTAGCGCACCACTTGCGATCGCTTGGGGTAAAACCAGAGGTTCTGGTGGGAATTTGTATGGAGCGATCGCTTGACATGGCGATCGCAATTCTAGCAACCTTAAAAGCTGGTGGTGCATATGTACCATTAGAGCCATCTAACCCACAGGAACGGTTGGCTTTAATACTAGAAGATGCAAAACCACTAGTATTGCTTACCCAAAAGCAGTTAGTTGCGGAACTCCCTCAACATAAGGCTAAAGTTGTATGCATAGACGCAGACTGGGAGACAGAAGCCTCTTTCTATGGTCAGGATTACACAGAGAACCTCAATAGCGGCGTGACAGCCGAAAATCTGGCTTATGTAATTTACACCTCCGGATCTACAGGAACACCTAAAGGCGTTTTAATTACCCACCAAGCTTTGGTGAACCACAGCATTGCTGCTGCAAAAGCTTATCAACTTCAACCAGAAGACCGCATTCTCCAATTTGCTTCTATTAGCTTTGATGTTGCAGCAGAAGAGCTGTTCCCATCATGGTTAAGCGGGTCAACTGTTGTCATCCGACCTAATCGGGTACTAGCTTTTGCACACTTCCTCCAATTTTTGGAACAGGAAAAACTAACTGTTCTCAATTTACCAACTGCATACTGGCATGAGTGGGTATCCGACCTTGCTCAAACAAAAGCACCATTACCTTCCACGCTTCGTTTGGTGATTGTAGGAACCGAGCAAACTTTACCAGAAAAACTTGTACTTTGGCAGAAACTCGTAGGCTCGCGCATCCGTTGGCTTAATGCTTACGGACCGACTGAAGCAACGATTGGTGTAACAATTTATGAACCAGCTACCTGCCAAGAAAACCAATCAGTTTATAGTGTACCTATTGGTCGTCCTATTGCCAACACCCAAATCTATTTACTAGACAAACATTTCAACCCTACACCACCAGGCGTACCAGGTGAATTGTATATCGGTGGTGTTGGTATTGCCAGGGGCTACCTCAATCGTCCTGAACTCACTGCTGAGAAATTTATTCCCAACCCTTTTAGCGAGAAATCAGGGACGCACCTGTATAAAACCGGCGATAAGGCACGCTACCTAAGCGATGGAAACATTGAACTTCTCGGACGCATAGATCATCAAGTTAAAATCCGGGGCTTCCGCATCGAACTAGGCGAGATTGAATCGAAATTGAGGCAACACGCTAAAGTTCGCGAAGCGGTGGTAGTGGCTTGGGAAGACGAGCAGGGTGATAAGCACTTAGTAGCCTATGTAAGCCCTCATCCAGAGCAGACACTTACAGTCACTGAACTGCGTGGCTTTCTTGAGGAGAAGCTACCACAATACATGCTGCCCTCGACTTTCGTAATACTTCCAGCCCTGCCGCTTTTGCCTAACGGTAAGCTTGATCGACGATCGCTACCCGCACCAGAAACTCTGCGTCCAGAGTTGGAAGTTGCTTATGTGATGCCACAAACTGAGATGGAACAGGCGATCGCTACAATTTGGCAAAAAGCTCTCAATATCGAGAAGATAGGCATTCATGATAACTTCTTTGAACTTGGTGGTCATTCGTTGCTAATGGTTAAGGTTCATACTCAATTACATGAAATATTCAAAACCGATTTATTATTGCTCGATTTGTTCAGATACCCGACCATAAGTTCCCTGGCAGAGTTCTTCACTCAAGCTAAAAATCAAACATCATCTTTAAATGAAACTCATATTCAAATAGAAAAAATATCTGCTGGAAAATCTCAACAAAAAAAACGTCTTCAAAAAATGAAGTCAATGATGAATAATAAAGGAGTTAAGGAAGAATGAGTACTCCGATAGAATCTGCTCAGAGAAATGGTTCCGAAATAGCAATTATTAGTGTAGCAGGGCGCTTTCCTGGAGCAAAAAATGTTGATGAGTTTTGGAAAAATCTCCAAAATGGTATAGAGTCAATTTCTTTTTTTACTGATGAAGAACTGTTATCTTCAGGGCTAGATTCAGCTACACTTAATAACCCAAAGTTTATCAAAGCACGGGCTGTATTAGAAGATGTAGAACTTTTTGATGCTTCATTCTTCGGCTTCAATCCTAGAGAAGCCGAAATCACCGATCCGCAACACCGTCTTTTTTTGGAATGTGCGTGTGTTGCCCTTGAAGATGCCGGTTATGACTCCCAAACCTACAAAGGTTCGATAGGAGTTTACGCAGGATCTAGCTTAAGTAGCTACTTACTTAATATTTATTTAAACCAAAATATTATCAATTCTATAGATTCTCACCAACTGGCGATCGCAGGTGACAAAGATTATCTCACAACACGTGTTTCTTACAAACTTAATTTAACTGGTCCGAGCTATACAGTTCAAACTGCCTGCTCAACTTCATTAGTTGCTGTTCACTTAGCCTGTCAAAGCTTGCTAAATGGTGAATGTGATATGGCTTTGGCTGGGGGCGTTTCTATAAGTTCTTCCCGAAAAAGTGGCTATTTTTACAAAGAAGGGGGAATTGGCTCTCCTGACGGACACTGCCGCGCTTTTGATGCCAAAGCACAGGGAACTGTTAGCGGCGAAGGTGTAGGCATTGTAGTTTTGAAGAGATTAGAAGATGCTCTAGCAGATAAAGATTCTATCCATGCGGTCATCAAAGGTTCCGCTATCAATAACGATGGATCTTTCAAGGTAAGCTATACAGCACCTCGTATAGATAGTCAAGCCAAGGTGATTAGAACAGCTCAAGTAGTTGCCGAGGTTGAACCCGAAACGATTACCTATATCGAGGCTCACGGGACAGGGACATCACTAGGAGACCCGATTGAAATTGCCGCGCTAACACAAGCTTTTAGAACCAGTACTGAGATAAAGGGCTTCTGTGCGATCGGCTCGGTGAAAACAAACATCGGACATTTAGACGCTGCTGCTGGGGTGACGGGTTTGATCAAAACAGTCTTAGCTCTCAAGCATAAACAAATACCACCTAGCTTACACTTTGAGGAACCCAATCCCCAGATTGATTTTACTAACAGTCCTTTTTACGTTAATACTATACTTTCCGAATGGAAAACAAACGGCACCCCCCGACGTGCAGGTATTAGTTCCTTTGGGATTGGTGGGACGAATGCCCATGTGATTCTCGAAGAAGCCCCTGTGGAGAGGCAGGGGAGCATGGGGGCAGGGGAGCAGGGGGAGCAGGGGGAGCAGGGGGAGCAGGGGGAGCAGGGGGAGCAGGGGAGGAAATATCAGCTGTTAGTTCTTTCTGCCAAAACGGTATCAGCACTCTTAACTGCCACTACAAATTTAGTTAACCATTTAAAGCAGCATCCCGATCTTAATCTCGCTGATGTCGCTTACACTCTTAGTGTGGGTCGTCGAGCTTTCGACCATCGCCGGATGGTGGTGTGCCAAGACGTTAACGATGCAGTGAAGGTGCTTTCTACTTTAAATCCACAACGAGTGTTCACTCACTACCAGCAGCCTTCCAATCGTCCTGTCGTTTTTATGTTTTCCGGTCAGGGAACACAGTACGTGAATATGGGTAGGGAACTCTACCAGAGTCAGCCAATCTTTACTCAAACAGTTGATAACTGTTGTGAACTACTTAAACTGCACTTGGGTTTTGACCTCCGCCATGTACTGTATCCTGATGAAGCAGAGAAAGAAAAGGCAGCAGAGCAACTGAAACAGACTTTTGTTGCCCAGCCAGCGCTGTTTACTATTGAATACGCCCTAGCTCAGTTGTGGATAACTTGGGGTGTGCGTCCCGAAGCGATGATTGGTCACAGTATTGGGGAATATGTGGCAGCCACTTTAGCTGGAGTTTTCTCGCTCGAAGACGCTTTAGCGCTAGTCGCAACCCGAGGACGACTGATGCAGCAACTCCCCAGTGGGGAAATGCTCTCTGTTCAACTTAGCGAACAAGAGGTACAACCCCTATTGGGAAGGGAACTGTCTTTAGCCGCAAGCAATGGATCTGCGTACTGTGTGGTTTCTGGTCCAACCGAGGCAATTGAACGATTGCATCAAAAGCTACAAGAAAAAGCTGTAAGCTGTCGGCGACTGCATACATCCCATGCCTTTCATTCGCAAATGATGGAGCCAATTCTTGAGCCATTTTCTCATTCGTTACAAAAAGCCACACTCAATCCCCCGAAAATTCCGTTTGTGTCTAATGTGAGTGGTACTTGGATTACAACAGCAGAAGCAACAGACCCCAACTATTGGGCAAAACATCTACGGCAAACTGTGCGCTTTAGCGAGGGAATAACTGAGTTACTCAAAACACCTGAGCGCATACTGCTAGAGGTTGGTCCGGGAAGAACTTTGAGTACTTTCGCGCTTACGCATTATAATTACAAGCCAGTAGTGCTGACTTCAATCCGCCATCCACAGGAGCAACAGTCAGATGTGGCATTTTTACTCAACACTTTAGGTAGACTCTGGCTTTTCGGAGTCAAAGTAGACTGGTCTGGTTTTTATGCCAATGAACAACGCCATCATATTCCCTTGCCGACCTATCCATTTGAGCGTCAGCGCTACTGGATTGAACCTCCAAAACAATCACTTTTAGCAGGACAGTTGCAGCCAAGACTAACAGCAACCCAGTTGTGGAAATCTCTGTTAGAAGCAGGGGAAACGCAGGCTCGTGCAACTATCGCGACACTTGACGAACAAACTTATTTGGCGAACAAACAGTGGTCGGATCGTTTATGCACTACTTACATTAACCTTGCCCTGAGGAGTTTAGGTGCTTTTAGTAACTCCGATGATAAATATTCTTTTGAAGAGTTATTTGAGCAATGCCATATTGTTCCTCGCTATCAGCAATTGTTATGTCGCTTTTTGGATGTGTTGGTAGAGCAAGGTCACTTACAGCAGGAGCAGAAACTGTTTACTAAGTTTGTACCATTTTCTACTGAGTATTTAAATACTCTGCTAGAAAAAATTAAACACAGATGGGCAGACACGCCCCAAATGGTAGATTTAATTGAGCAGTGTGGCGAAAATCTGCCAGCCGTTCTGATGGGGGAAAAAGAACCGTTAGAGTTGTACTTTGCTACGGCAGATCAAAAGGCAAAAACATCAGAATCTGAATTGCCCTTAAATACCTACTTAAAAGGAATTCTCCGGGCAAGTCTGGAACAAGTGGTGAAGTCTTTACCGCAAGACGTGAACTTAAGAATCTTGGAAATCGGTGGTGGACAGGGTATTGCCACGACCGAATTATTGCCTGTGTTGCCTCCAAAACAAACAAACTACACCTTTACCGATGTGGGTGGTTTGCTCTTAAACCGAGCCAAAGAAAAGTTCGCTGCTTATCCTTTCGTCGAGTATCGTTTTTTAGACATTGAAAAATCGCCGACTGAGCAAGGTTATTCCAGCGACAGCTTTGATGTTGTCATCGCTGTAAATGTATTGCACGTAACCCGTAATATTGAAAAAACTCTAGATCACGTACGCTCTTTGCTGGCTCCTGGAGGATTTTTGTTGCTTTGGGAGATAACTCAACCTCAATTAGATTTTGACATTACAGACGGTCTGCTAATGAATCCGTTAGAGGATGAAGAACGCAGCCGAGGTAATCCATTTTTGTCTAAAGAGCAATGGCAAGAAAAACTGCGATCGCATGGATTTGGTGAGGTAGCTGTTTTCTCAGAAACAGAAGCTTTCGGGGAAGAAATACTCTTAGCTAGAGCTTCGACAACTGACTCAGCACCTACTGCATTTACAGTTCTGCTTCAAAGAGAAGATGTTCAATTATCTCCAGACAAAAAACCTGATATTGCCGACTGGTTTTACATTCCTTCTTGGAAACGCTCGATGCCGCCGCAATCATTTATACCTGGAACTGGGACAAATGAACCGGGGAACTGGTTAATATTTGTGGATGAGTGCGGGTTAAGCGAAAAAATGGTGCAGCGGCTAGCACTTGCGCGTCAGAATGTTGTGACTGTAAAAATCGGAGAACAATTTGAGCGTGAGAGTGAGTGCAGATATACGATTCATCCTCAACAACGGGATGACTACGATACTCTCCTCAAAGAACTGCGTGAACGAAATTTAATTCCCAGCAAAATAGTTCACTTATGGAGCGTCACAACCGACATAGAATCAGAATCAGAAATTGAGTTACAAAAGAAAATTGAGGCACTAGGCTTTTACAGTTTACTGTTTCTTGCCCAGGCAATTGGAGAACACAATCCAACTGATTCTCAAATTACAATTATCTCAAACAATATGCAGGCAGTAACGGGTGCAGAGGTACTGTGTCCGGAGAAGGCACTAGTTCTTGGACCATGTCAAGTCATACCGCTAGAGTACCCAAACATCAGCTGCCGTAGCATTGATATTGTTGTTCCAAAATCCGAAAGTAGCCAACAGCAGCAACTTATCGACCAACTACTAGCGGAACTAGTTAGCCAAACTTCCAACCAAGTTATTGCCTACCGTGGACTCCACCGCTGGGTGCAAGATTTTGAACCAGTCCGATTAGATGCAACCCTTGCAGAAAATCCTCGATTAAGAGAAAGAGGAGTTTATCTCATCACTGGTGGATTGGGGGGAGTTGGTTTGACACTAGCAGAATATTTGGCACAGAGTATACAGGCAAAATTAGTATTGTTAGGGCGATCGCCTTTCCCGGAACCAGACGAGTGGGAAACATGGCTATCCACTCATGATCAGCAAGATGACATCAGTTCTAAAATTCGCAAATTGCAAAGTATCGAAGCACTAGGTTCAGAAGTCATGGTGATCGGTGCTGATGTTGCTAACTCTGAACAAATGTCGGAGGCGATCGCAAAAGTAAATCAACGATTTGGTCAGATCAATGGAGTGATTCATGCGGCAGGAGTCTTCGGCGGAGGGATGATTCAACTAAAAACAAAAGAAGATGCAGCAAATGCGATCGCACCGAAAGTGCGGGGAACGCGAGTACTAGAAACTCTCTTCAAACAGACCAAGTTGGATTTCTTTGTCCTGTGTTCATCACTGAGTTCATTTGCTGGGGCATCCGGGATGGTAGATTATACCGCCGAAAATGCCTTCCTTGACTTTTTCGCTCACTACAGTGCTTCCAAATATGGCACATTTATCAAATCTATTAACTGGGATAGATGGAACAGTTTAGGAATGGCAGTTCCTGTCGAAGCACGGCATAAAGAGATAACAGGAGAAGAGTTGACAGGAGGAATGACCTATGAAGAGGGCATTGAAGCATTTAAACGCATTTTATGCAATAGTACAGTTCCTCAGGTCATTGTATCAACTCAAGATTTTTCCAGCCTGATGAAGCCAAAGAAATCAGTTAAGTCCTTGGAGGAAAAATTAGCCCAGCTGAGTCAATCCAAACCAACCCACTCCCGCCCCAATCTTGCGAATGCTTATGTTGCTCCTGGCAACGAAGTTGAGCGAAGCCTTACAGATATCTGGCAACAACTACTGGGTATTGAACAAATAGGCATTCACGACAATTTCTTTGAGTTAGGAGGAGATTCTTTATTTGCCACTCAGCTCGTTTCTCAACTGTGCAAAACTTTCCAAATAGAACTTTCATATAAGGGCTTTTTTAATAGACCGACAGTAGCTGAGTTGGCTGAGGTGATTGTACAAAAGCTGGCTGAACAGACAGATTTGGAAGATTTAGCTAAAGCTTTAGCAGATATTGAACAACTATCAGAAGATGAGGCGCAGACAATACTTGCTTCGCAAAACTTAAGTAATTAGTTGGACTTAATATGACTATACAATCATCACTTTCTCTAATGAATTAACAAGCGCCATTTATCAAGAATATTATTTGTCACTTTGAAGGAGTATATAATGCTTCAGGGAAATTCCACAAAAACTAGATTCTCCGTTTTGTTGCTTAAGTTATTAAAATTATTGTATCCACAAGGAAATGTTCATCGCTTTGAAGAGGCAATTCAGTTAATAGCTAGACAAACTTTCAATTCAACTGATAAATCAAGCAAATTTATCTACCCTGGTATTACTCACAAACCCTGGTACGAATCTGATGATTATAAGGATTTAAAATTTGTATCAGACACCCTCAAAAAAGGATTCAGTGATATAGAAAATGAGTGGTTGGCTTACTTATCATCCGGGCATAGTATTGTTCCAAGGTACAAGCCAAGTGAAATATTTGGTGAAACACTCAAGGATAAAGATGAAAATTGGAAGTATTACTTAATTTGGAGACAGGGTAAATTTACAGAAGCAGCTTTGTCTCTTTTTCCAAAAACAGTAAATATTGTGAGTAAGCTGAAACCTTTTCTCTACCCTTTCGCTGGAGAAGTAGTGTTTATCGTCATGGAACCTGGAGTTGTCTTACCACCACACACTGATGATATAAATATTTCTTTAACATGTCATTTGGGAATAAAAACCCCAGAGGGTTGTGGTATCAAAGTCAAAGGTGAAACACGAAGTTGGGCTAGAGGAGAGACTTTATTTTTTGACAATAGTTTTATACACGAAGCCTGGAATAAAGGTCAAGAAAATAGAGTTGTTTTATTATTAGATTTATATCATCCTGAACTGACAAAAATTGAAAAGAATCTACTACAGTTAGCACTCAAGTATTTCAATTTGATAGGAGTAGAAGGTGGATACAACGGAACACAAGATTCACAATACTTAAAGAAATTATTAAAAAATTTAAAATAAATTAATCAATCAGACTTGATATGGCTATAGAATCTCTTTCTTTTTTCGACACTCTTAAATTGAGTTTTGTCTTAATTACATTGTTTGTTGCCATACGCCTAATCGTTTATCTACTCAAGAGGATGCGGCAAAAGAACAAATGCAAATTGGTATGGACATCTATTGATTTTGTTGAGCGTCGCAGTCATCTCTCATATGATGAGTTTGTGCAGGAGTACGCATCTGTTGGTAAACCAGTTATCATCACTGACGTGATGCAAGACTGGAAAGCCATGAAAAAGTGGACTTTGGATTTTTTCAAGTTGCATTACGGCTCAATTGAACACGTCGTAAAAAACGACAAAAATGAAGATCGGGCTTTTATGACTATTGCTGATTACATTGACTATATGAGTGTCAAGGATAGTGACGAATGTCTATATCTAGCTAATTGGGTAGTTTCTTATTACCCTGAACTTTTAGAAGACTACAAAGAACCAGTTTACTTTTCTAATTGGTTTCAAAAATTACCAAGAAAACTTTTACAAAAATATGAATATGATAACCCAGAAATATTTATAGGTCATAAGGGTACATCGGTCGGTCTTCACAAAGACCCTAGTAGTTGTGCTGCTTGGTTGGGACTGATTTATGGACGGAAAAAAATTATTTTCTTTACACCAGAGCAAAAAGATTTATTATATGGTGGAAAAGTCGATGTTTTCAATCCTAATTTAGAAAAGTTTCCACTCTACGCCAAAGCAAAGCCAGTGGAAGTCGTACTTGAACCAGGAGAAATTATTTATATCCCGCCGAACTGGTGGCATCAAGTGAAGAACCTGGAGAACAGCATCGGTATGGGAAATCTTTTTGTGAACGAATATAACTCAGAATTAGTGTTCCAATCCTTTCTTGAGAAGGGTGATATCAAAGCTTATCTTCTACCATTAATTTTGGAGTTTCCGTGGTTGAGTAGATTTCTACTTGCTGTTGGTGTGATTTAAAGTTTATATTTCTTAAACAATCAGCGCTTTTACATTTATTATTTGATATTGGTTTTTGTAAATGAGTGACCTTTCCCAAAAAATTGCTGCTCTTACCCCAGGAAAACGTCAGCTTCTCCTGCAAAGGCTTCATAACAAAAAAGGGGAGGTCTTGTTGCGATCGCAAATAATTCCTCAAAGTCGAGAAACCAGCTCATTCCCCCTATCCTTTGCCCAGCAGCGCTTGTGGTTCCTCGATCATTTGCAGCCTGGTCATAGCGCCTACAATATTTCCCAGTCCATGCATCTGGTAGGACAGTTGAACGTATCGGCGCTAGAGCAAAGCTTCAACGAAGTAATCAGGCGTCACGAAATCTTAAGAACCACATTCACTACAGTCGATGGTCAATCGATACAAGTTATTGCTCCGACCCCTACCTTCAGACTACTACTGGTAGATTTGCAAGAACTTCCCAAAGACAAGAGGGAAGCTGAGGTTCTGCGACTGGCTCATGAAGAAGCTCAACACTCCTTCAACTTAGCCAAAGGTCCCTTACTCCGAGTTACTCTATTGCGGCAAACCGAGACAGATCATGCGTTAGTGTTAACAATGCATCACATTATCTCTGATGGCTGGTCAATAGGCGTGCTTATTTGTGAGATCGCAGCCCTTTACGAAGCCTTTTCTCTGGGAAAACCCTCACCGCTTCCTAAACTATCCATCCAGTATGCAGACTTTGCCGTTTGGCAGCGACAATGGTTACAAAAAGAGCAACTAGAAACTCAACTTGCTTAC
This sequence comes from Tolypothrix sp. VBCCA 56010, assembly GCF_050875635.1. Taxonomy (NCBI): domain Bacteria; kingdom Bacillati; phylum Cyanobacteriota; class Cyanophyceae; order Nostocales; family Tolypothrichaceae; genus Tolypothrix; species Tolypothrix sp. VBCCA 56010. The sequence continues at coordinate 50,282 of NZ_JBPAOH010000011.1, read as the reverse complement.
TGGAAGCAACAACTGGGTGGTAAACTACCTGTACTGGAACTCTCCAGCGATCGCCCCCGACCAACAATCCAGACTTTTTCAGGAGCAAGAGAATCTCTGGCGTTACCCAAAACCTTATCCGAAAAGCTTAAAGCTCTCAATCAACGCCAAGGCATTACGCTATTTATGATACTGCTTGCAGCGTTTCAAACTTTGCTTTTCTGGTATACAGGGCAAGAAGATATCGTCGTGGGTACTGATATCGCCAACCGCAACCAAGCCGAGACCAAGGAATTGATCGGGTTCTTTGTCAACCAACTAGTGTTGCGTATAGATTTGTCAGGAAATCCGACTTTTCTAGAGTTATTAGAACGAGTCCGTGAAATGACTCTGGAAGCTTATGCTCACCAAGATTTGCCTTTTGACAAGCTGGTAGATGTTCTTAATCCGAAACGGGAGTTGAACCGCTCACCCTTGTTTCAGGTCAAGCTAGTTTTGGAAAATACCCAAACCCCCTCTTTGGAGCTTCCGGGTCTGACTATAAGCTCCCTGAAGGTCGAAAATAAAACAGTGCAGTTTGACTTGCTCCTGGAGTTAAACGAGACAGAGCAAGGACTATTTGGTGTATGGGAATATAATACAGACCTATTTGACACTGCCAGTATTGTCCAGATGTCGAGAAATTTTGAAGCACTTTTAGGCAAGATTGCGACACATCCACAAGCCAAATTAAATGAGCTAAAAGCATTTCTCTGTGAAGCAGATAAGCAGCAGAATCTCACCAAAGAAGAAGCCTATCAAAGCACTATACAGAAAAAATTAAGAAACATTAAACGTAGAGCTAATAGCAAACCGCAAGCAGAAGGAAATACAAATTATGACAAAAATTGAATCTTTAGCTTCTGCAAGACGCAAAGCTGTCAACATATCCCAAGAAAACTTAATAAAAACAGAGTTTCTCCAGCCAGGAACCAACTTTCCTTTGGTGATAAAACCTAGCATAAAAGGTGTGAATCTGCAAAACTGGGCTGAGAACAATCGGGAATTTTTGAAAGCCGAATTATTAGAATATGGAGCTATACTTTTTCGAGATTTCAAAGTCAAATCAGTCGAAGAATTAGAGCAAATCATCGCAGCTATTTGTGGAGAAGCAATGGAGTATCGTTATCGGGCATCTCCACGAACTCAAGTAGGTGGTAGAATTTACACTTCAACTGACTACCCTGCTGAACAAAGTATCTTTCCTCACAATGAACACGCTTACTCTCCTACTTTTCCATTGAAAATATTCTTCTTTTGTTTGACTCCGGCGCAGTCGGGAGGAGAAACTCCAATTGGTAGTTGTCGAAAAGTGTTTGAGCGTATTGATCCTAAGATTCGCGATCGCTTTATCGAAAAGAAAGTGATGTATATGCGTAACTTTGGCGATGGATTTGGTCTTCCTTGGCAAACTGTATTTCAAACAACAGACAAAACAAAAGTAAAGGAGTATTGCCAAAGCAACGGAATTGAGGTTGAATGGAAACAAGGCGATCGCTTAAGAACTCGACAAGTTGGACCCGCTGTTATCAAACATCCTCAAACGGGTGAAATGGTCTGGTTCAACCACGCGACTTTTTTCCACGTTTCCACATTGGAACCAACAGTCCGCGATTCATTGTTGACAAATCTTAAAGAAGAAGACTTACCAACTAATACATATTACGGAGATGGTTCCCCAATAGAGCCATCAGTGTTAGCTCATCTGAGAGAAGCTTATCAACAGGAAATGGTCACCTTTTCCTGGCAAAAAGGAGATGTATTGATGTTGGACAATATGTTATCAATACATGCCCGCAAGCCATTTGTCCCTCCCAGAAAAATTTTAGTAGGAATGGCTCAACCATATAGTCCCTAGCATTGACATAACCAACATAAAGCAATAGACATGTAGAAAAAAATTCTATTAAAGTTCATTTTTTTATACCTGTTGTTCAGGGCTGAATTTCATAAATTTATGTAGATATAGGAGAAATATTCGATGTCTTCAAAAACTCTTTACTCAGCCTATAATTCTCAAGCTTGGCTATATAACAAACAGGCTCCAGAAATCGTTAATCCAACACTACCGCAGGTGGAAAAATTGTTGCTATCACATCTACCGGAAGAAGCGCATATTCTCGACCTCGGTTGTGGTACCGGACAACTGGCACAACATCTGCTAATAAAAGGGTATAAAGTCACAGGACTTGATGGATCTGAGGAAATGTTGCACTTTGCTCGCGAGAATGCACCGGGTGGTAAATTTCTTGTTGCTGACGCACGCTACTTTGAATTCCTGTCTATCTTTGATGCAGTTGTTTCTACAAATGCTGTCCTTAACTATGTTATGAGCCTTGAGGAATTAAGGTGGGTCTTTCGTAACGTACATACAGCACTTGTGGAAAATGGTCTGTTCGTCTTTAACTTGGATACAGAAGAAGCGTATCAGAAGTATGTGCAAGCTTACCTTTCTGGCGATGTCAAAGACGAGTATGCCTATGCGGAGCTACAGAGATATGATCCAGAAGACAAAATAAACCGACGCCAACTAACTATATTCAATTTGGTAGAAGGAAACTGGCAGCGTTCAGATACTACTCTACTAGAGAAATGTTATTCTACCAGCGAAATTCAGTCTGCTTTGGAAAATGTGGGCTTCGCGGAAGTTAACATTTATGATTCAGAACGGGATTTGGGAATACCGGGAGAGGCTGGCTATATCTATTGTGTTTGTCGTAAACGGCTAAATACCTAAGCCTTAAAAAGCTGAAGATAACTTGGAGCTAGGAAGAGTGGCATTGAACATTAGTCTTTTGTGTTTTATCTCGCCAAAAAAATTATCACAATCTTGGCTTGGTTAAGTTCACTAATTCAAAAGTTGGCTAATTAAAAAATAACAATTTTAACGTACACTTGCCAGGAATGAAACTGAAAAATATAAAGGTATAAACATGCAAGCAGAAAGTATGGAGGGGTTTCAACTTTCACCTCAGCAAGAGCATTTATGGTTACTGCAACAAATTGATCAAAGTCAAGCTTATCGTAGTAATTGTGCAATTTTAATTGAAGGTCATGTCGATATCAATAATTTAGAATTGGCATTACAAGATATTGTCGATCGCCATGAGATACTCCGTACCTGTTTTCCTTGTCTGCCTGGGATGACTCTTCCAGTACAGGTAATTACAAACCGCAAGTTAAAATTAGACACAAAGCACAATCTTAGTAGTTTGAATCCTCAACAACAAGAAGGTAAGATTGAGGCAATATTTCAGCAATTTAATCAGTTGGCTTTTGACTATGAGCAAAATTCAATTTTACAGACATCCCTTATAACTTTATCGCCAGAGAAACATCTGTTGTTTATTAATTTGCCTGCTATGAGCGCAGATAATGCAACTCTGAATAATCTGGTACAAGAAATTGCTATTTTTTATTCCAAGCAATCACCAGATGAACTATCTGAAGAACCACTACAATACGCAGATTTTTCGGAATGGCAAAATCAAATACTTGAGGCAGAAGAAACGGCAGTAGGAAGAAAGTATTGGGGCAAGCAAGACTTTTCTGATTTGAGAAAGTTCCAACTTCCTTTTGAAAACTCTCTTTCGGAAAAACAAAAATTTGAACCTAAGTTAGTAAGTTCAATAATTGCACCTGAACTAATAGAAAAAATTGAAGTATTAGCCCATAAGTATAATACATCTGCTTCTATATTTTATTTAACTTGCTGGTTGATTCTGCTTTGGCGGCTTATTGGACAATCCGAGATGATAGTTGGCAAAGCTGTTGATGGCAGGAAATATGATGAACTAAAAAAAGCATTAGGGCTGTTTACTAAATACTTACCACTTCATTGTGATTTACAAGAAAATTTACGATTTCGTCAAATTATACAGGAAATTAATGAATCTGTAGAATCTATCTACAAATGGCAAGAGAGTTTTACTTGGGAACAAATATCATCAGATACAAAATCAGAGAATTTGCCTTTTTTACCTTTTTGCTTTGATTTTGAGTCAGAAGATACAAAGTATTTTGCAGATAGTATAATATTTTCAATTTACAAGCGTTACACCTGCATTGAGCGTTTCAAAATAAAGCTCTTTTGTCGGCAAAAAGATGATTTCCTAAGTACAGAATTTCATTATGATTCCAACTTATTTTATACAAAGGATATTGAAGGTTTAGCAGAGCAATTTCACAAGTTAGTAGAAAGTGCCGTAAATCATCCAGAAGCTGCGATTAGTGAATTAGAAATTTTAAGCGATCGCCACCTCCATCAACTTCTCGTCGAGTTCAATCAAACACAAGCTGACTACCCACAAGACAAGTGTATTCACCGCTTATTTGAAGAACAAGCAGAACGTACACCAAACAATATTGCGGTTACATTTTCTGATGAAAAACTCACCTACCGTGAGCTAAATGCTCGTGCCAACAAAATAGCTCACTACCTACAACGGCAAGGAGTTAAACCAGACGTACTGGTGGGAATTTGTGTTGAACGAACGCTGGAAATGATTGTTGGTATCCTGGGCATTCTCAAAGCTGGGGGAGCTTATGTACCACTTGACCCAGCTTACCCTAAAGAGCGTTTAGCCTTCATATTAAAAGATACCCAAACACCAGTATTATTAACTCAGCAGCAACTAAAGGAAAGTTTACCTGCTCACAACGCCCAAACGATTTGCTTGGACACAGCTTGGGAAATTATTGCTCAAGAGAGTGACGAAAATCCCGCTTTGAAAACGTGTGCTGAAAACTTGGCTTACGTCATCTACACCTCCGGTTCTACAGGCAAACCTAAGGGAGTACAGATTGCACATCGAAATTTAGTTCATTCAACAACTGCTCGTATTACTTACTACCAAGAAACAGTTACCAGCTTTTTATTGCTTTCTTCGTTTGCTTTTGATAGTTCGGTTGCGGGTATTTTTTGGACACTTTGCTCTGGAGGAACTCTTTGTCTTCCCCAAGAAGGTTTACAACTGGAGATACCAAAACTCTTAGAGTTAATCGCTCAAAATCACGTCTCCCATCTATTAAGTCTTCCTTCTCTGTATGCTCTCCTCTTGCAGTCGGCAAAACCCGAACAGTTAACATCACTTTGTACCGTGATTGTTGCAGGAGAGCATTGTTTAACAGAGTTGGTGCAACATCACTACCAGTTGCTGTCAGAAACATCTCTGTTTAATGAGTATGGACCAACAGAAGGAACAGTATGGAGTAGTGTATATCATTGCGGCTCTCAACAAACTAGAAAGCAAGTCTCGATTGGTTCCCCGATTAGTAATACGCAAATATATATACTTGACTCTCATTTGCGTCCTGTTCCTATCGGCGTTATTGGTGAAGTCTATATCAGTGGTGATGGTTTAGCTAGAGGTTATCTCAATCAGCCTGCTCTAACTAGCGAAAAGTTTATTCCTAATTGCTTTGGCGATCGCCCAGGAATGCTAATGTACAAAACGGGAGATTTAGCTTGTTATCTGAGCGATGGGAACATTGAATTTCTTGGAAGGCTTGACCAACAGGTTAAAATCCGGGGTTATCGCATTGAACTGGGAGAGATTGAGGCGGTAGTGAGTCAACATCCACAGGTGCGGGAGGTTGTAGTTATAGCCCAGAAGGATGAACTTAAAGATATGCGTCTCGTGGCATATCTAGTTGCCAACCAGCAGCCAGCTTCTCTCCAAAGCGAACTTCGCCGCTATTTGTTAGATAAGCTGCCTGAATATATGATACCGTCAGCCTTTGTTCTGCTGAAGGAAATGCCACTGTTGCCCAACGGCAAAATAAATCGTCGGGTGCTACCTGACGAGCCACAGCTTAATCTGGAAGAAAACTTTGTCGCTCCCCAGACCGAACTTGAACACACTATTGCAACAATTTGGCAAGAGGTGCTTCATGTCGAAAAAGTAGGCATTCATCATAATTTCTTCGATCTCGGCGGTCATTCATTACTGATGGTTCAGGTACATAGCAAACTGTATCAAAGTCTTAACAGAGATATACCAATTGTTGAAATGTTTCAATATCCAACTATTAGCACGTTGGCGAAACATTTCAGTCAACAATTAGAAGAAAAGACTTCTTTTCAACCAAGCCATGAGTTAGTTGAAACTCGTAGAGAATCAAAGAAGCAACAAAGACAACTCAGACAAAAACATCGGGAAACAAATCAGTAGCAGGAAGAACAGGAGAATGAAATAATGAACCGCAAAGGACGCAAAGAGCGCAAAGATAAGAGGGTTATAAAGAGTTTTTGGGTAAGTCCTGGTATTTTTGCAAAATTGGGATGCTCCTATAGAGGAGGCTTTGATGAATAACTCAGATGCATTTGATTGCCCCGATGAAATAGCGATCGTTGGCATGACTGGTCGTTTTCCTGGAGCGAAAAATATTGAACAGTTTTGGCAGAATCTACGAGATGGTGTAGAGTCAATTTCTTTTTTCAGTGATCAAGAACTTTTGTCTTCTGGAATTGACCCAGCTAGGTTGAGTCAACCTCAGTATGTAAAAGCAGGAGCTGTATTAGAAGATATTGAATTATTTGACGCTTCATTCTTTGACTTTTCTCCGAAAGAAGCTCAAATTACTGACCCGCAACACCGTTTATTCCTGGAGTGTGCTTGGGAAGCTCTTGAAGGAGCGGGGTACGACTCCCAAACATATGCAGGTCGGATTGGTGTTTACGCTGGTGTCAGTTTAAATACATACTTTTTATCAAAAATTTATACAGCCCCCGAACTTATAGAATCAGTGGGCAGTTACCGAACTTCGATTGGAAATAGTCAAGATTTTCTGCCTACCTATGTCTCATATAAATTGAATTTAAAAGGACCAAGCATTAATGTCCAAACTGCTTGCTCGACTTCATTAGTTGCCGTTCATTTAGCTTGCCAAAGCTTGCTTAACGGCGAAAGTGACATCGCTCTAGCCGGTGGGGTTTCGATCCAAGTGCCACACAAAGCGGGTTATCGCTATCAAAAAGGGGGAATTATGTCTCCTGATGGACATTGCCGTGCTTTTGATGCCAAAGCACAAGGAACTATTAGCGGCAACGGTGTAGGTATTGTAGTTCTAAAGCGGTTAGAAGATGCTCTAGCAGATAGAGATTATATTCATGCTATAATTAAGGGTTCAGCTATTAATAACGACGGATCGTTAAAAGTTGGCTATACAGCTCCCAGTATAGATGGTCAAGCGAAAGTAATATCTGAAGCGCTTGCAATGGCGAGAATTTCTCCTGAGATGGTCAGCTATGTAGAGACTCACGGCACGGGAACAGTTTTAGGAGATCCGATTGAAATTGCAGCACTGACACAAGCTTTTCGCACCACAGATAAAAAGAACTTTTGTGGCATCGCTTCGGTAAAAACCAATATCGGACATTTAGATGCTGCGGCTGGTGTTTCAGGTCTAATCAAGACCGTTCTCGCACTTAAACACAAACAGATACCATCCAGCTTGCACTTTAAGCAGCCTAATCCCCGGATTGACTTTGCCAACAGTCCCTTCTACGTCAATTCCACGCTTTCAGAATGGAAAACGAATGGAACCCCCCGCTATGCAGGAGTCAGTTCCTTTGGTATCGGTGGAACCAATGCCCATGTCGTTCTTGAAGAAGCCCCAGTTGCCGAACCCTCTTTTTCTTCTTGTCCTTGGCAGTTATTAGTACTCTCCGCCAAAACGGTATCAGCACTAGAGACTGCCACTACAAATTTAGTTCAGCATCTTAAGCAGCATCTTGATCTTAACCTCGCTGATGTCGCTTACACCCAGTGTGTGGGTCGTCGAGCTTTTGAGCATCGCCGGATAGTAGTTTGCCAGAATCTTGACGATGCGGTAAAAGTCCTAGAACCCCCAGATCCGCAACGGGTTTTCACCAAATTCACTGAACCCTCTGGACGAGAAGTTGTATTTATGTTTCCCGGACAGGGTGCCCAGTATGCGGACATGGGTCGCGAGTTATACCAAACTGAGACAATTTTCCACAAACAGATTGATGACTGTTGTGAACTTCTCAAATCTTACCTGGGGTTAGACCTGCGTACATTACTGTATCCCCATGAGGAACAGACAAAAGCCGCAGCACAGCAACTACAACAAACTCATATTACCCAGCCAGCGCTGTTTGTGGTTGAGTACGCTCTAGCTCAGTTGTGGATAGCTTGGGGCATACGTCCTTCTGCAATGATTGGTCACAGCATTGGGGAATATGTCGCAGCCTGCATTGCTGGTGTGTTCTCCTTAGAAGAGGCATTGGTGCTGGTAGCTACTCGCGGGCGATTGATGCAGCAACTTTCTTCAGGGACAATGCTAGCAATACCACTATCCGAGAAAGAAATTCAACCCCTGCTATGCGAGAAACTCTCTCTAGCTGCAATCAACGGACCAAATCTCTGCGTGGTTTCTGGAGTGGAAGAAGCAGTTGATGACTTACAAAACCGATTGACCGAGCAAGGTGTGGACTGTCGCCGTCTGCATACTTCCCATGCTTTTCATTCCCAAATGATGGACTCAATTCTAGAGCCATTCCAAGAACAGGTGAGCAAAATTAGCCTCAATGCTCCAAAAATTCCTTTTGTATCTAACGTCACTGGTACTTGGATAACCGCAGCACAAGCAACAGACCCGAAATATTGGGCAAGGCATTTACGGCAAACGGTACGCTTTAGCGAGGGGGTTGCCGAATTGCTGCAACAGCCAGAACAAATTCTTTTAGAAGTCGGTCCGGGGCGGACATTAAGTACCTTAGTTAACAAGCAATCCTGCTCTGAGCAGATAGTTCTTTCTTCACTAAGACATCCACAGAACCAACAATCAGATGTGGCGTTTTTACTAAATACGTTGGGCAGACTTTGGCTAGAGGGAATAAATGTGGATTGGTCAGAATTTTATGCTCATGAACAACGTCATCGTATCCCCTTGCCAACATATCCTTTCGAGCGAAAAAGATACTGGATTGAGCCTATTTTAGCTAATGATGACAATCTATCAGCTAAAAAGGAAATTTCTATGTCTCAATCAAAAGATGTCACAACCAACTCACAGCCACCATCATCAATCAAACCTCCAGATACGCCAGTAGTCAAGCAAAAAGACAACAAACCTGTAGCAAACACAGTTATTGAACAGATCATTTCACAGCATCTTCAGGTGATGTCTAAACTGGTAGACTTATTATCACAGGGAAGTTTACCCGAAGCTATCCAATCTTCTCCTCTCAATCAAAATGGGCAAATTGCTAAAACTTCAACCAATGCCTCTGGGTTTGGTGTAAATCAGTCTACAAACTTTTCCTCTACATCTACTAGGGCAGAGTTTGAGCAACAGCCCAAAGACCAGAGAATTGCTTTTACACCCAAAGCAGCTTCTCAACAGACTGAGAAAGAATCGATGATGTTGAGTCCCCGCCAGCATAAACATCTTGAGGCATTAATTGCACGTTATGTCAAGCGTACTCAAGAATCCAAACGACTGACGCAAGCTTATCGTTCTTACCATGCCAATAGCAGGGCGGTATCAGGGTTCTTTCCCTTTATTAAGGAGATGGTATATCCAATCCACGGACAGCGTGGAGAGGGTGCTAGACTCTGGGATGTCGATGGCAATGAATACGTAGACATTTCAATGGGGTTTGGTACGCTTTTATTTGGTCATTCGCCATCTTTTGTTATTGAAGCGATCCAACAGGAGAGCAAGCAAGGCATACTAAATGGTCCACAATCGCGTCTTTCCGGTCAATTAGCTGAGTTAATTTGCGAGTTAACAGGTGCGGAACGGACGGCTTTTTGTAATGATGGCACAGAAGCAGTAATGGGAGCCATACGTATAGCACGTTCTGTGACAGGACGCTCAAAAATTGCTTTATTTGCTGGTTCTTATCACGGTGGTTCTGACGGAGTTTTAGTCAAAGGAGTAACAACCAACGACGGAACGCTGCGTTCTGTCCCGATGACTTCAGGTATTCCATCATACTTGGCTGAGGATGTGATGGTGCTGGAGTATGGTACTCCCGAATCTCTGAATATTCTTAAAGACCATGCTCATAACTTAGCAGCGATTTTAGTTGAGCCGATACAAAGTAGTCGCCCAGATTTGCAGCCCAAAGAATTTCTGTTTCAGCTAAGACAATTAACTCAAGAAACTGGAACTGTTTTAATTTTCGATGAGGTAGTTACTGGCTTTCGGATGCATCCAGGCGGTATCCAGACTTTATGGGGTATTCAAGCAGATATCACGACCTACGGTAAAGCTGTTGCTGCTGGCATACCTATTGGGGTAGTGGCTGGCAAAGCTGCTTTCATGGATGCATTGGACGGAGGTATGTGGAACTATGGAGATGAGTCTTATCCCCAAGTGAAAACAACTTTTTTTGCTGGTACTTTTTTCAAGCATCCTCTCGTCATGGCTGTTGCCTGGGCTGCACTCAATCATATCAAGAACAGCGGACCTAAACTTCAGGAAAAGTTAAATCAACGGACAACACAATTAGCCCAAACCCTCAATAGTTACTTTGAACAAAAGCAAGTACCGATTCGAGTCGTTAATTTTGGCTCTCTCTTCCGTTTTAATTGCCAGACTCAGCTTAGTAATTTGCTTTTCTATCACTTGCTTGAAAAAGGGATTTATGTGTGGGAAGGACGCACCCTTTATCTATCGACAGCTCATACTGATGAAGATATTGAGCAGGTGATTTGGGCGGTCAAGGAAAGCGTAGTTGAAATGCAAGAAGGGGGATTTTTACCATCTGAACACATTTCAACAAATAGTGGAGAACTGATAACCCATCAAACTGGTGGATTATCAAATTTAAACTTAGCTACATCTCTCCCGGTTACTTCAAACGCAAAGTCTGCTGATGAGTTGTTTGAAACCCTGGTTGAGCAAATGCCTGACGCTTTGGAGAATACTTATGCGGCTTCCCGTAAAAAGGTTGAGAAAACTATTGCTGACATTTGGCAAGAACTCTTTGGTTTTGAGGTGAACATTCACGACAACTTCTTTGAGTTGGGCGGTGATTCTCTAACAGCTCTTCAGGCTATTTCTTTGTTCAACAAAAAGTTAGATGTTGAAATGCCTATAGAAAGCATTTACGAAGCACCAACCATAAACTCCCTTGCAAACATTATATGCCCTGAACAAAATGAAATAATTTCTGCTGAAAAAAGTATTTCTCGTGGTCAAAGACGAAGAGAGAAAAGAAGTCAACGATAGTAATATTGAGAAAGCAATTAACAATTAAATGGAGTTTAACAGCTTATGTCTTCAGAAACTCGCTATTCCGATTTTGATGCTATTGAGCGTATTTATTACTCCTCTGTAAATGAAGAAGTATATGAAGCTTATGCGGCGAAGCTAGAAGAATTAATTTTACAAGAACTCCCTAAAGGAGCACACATTTTTGACCTCTGTTGTGGAAGAGGATATTTAGCACAACCACTGCTAAAAAAAGGATATCAAGTAACTGGACTTGATGGCTCTGAGGAATTTTTGCGCTATGCTCGTAAAATTGCACCTAGTGTTGAATTTATACTAGATGACATACGCTACTTCAAATTACCACCTACTTTTGACGCAGCTGTTTCAATAGGTAACTCCTTGAACAATACTATGAGTATTGAGGAAATGGAAAGCGTCTTCCACAACTTGTACGTAGCACTGCTAGAAAACGGTTTATTTGCATTTGAGTTGATGTTGGAAGAATATTATCTATTAAATTTGAGCGTTCCTACTAGTAGCGGTGGTGTTGAAGATGATTTTGCCTGGATTGATCGTCATATATACGATCCAGAAAAAAAAATAGCCCAAAAAAACTTTACTAAATTTCAATTAATCAAGGGAGAATGGCAGCGCTCAGACGTGACTTTCCTAACGAAACCTTATTCTACAACAGAAATTCAGTCTGTCTTAGAAAAGGTAGGCTTTACGGATGTTAGGAGCTATGATGAAGAACGTGATTTAGGAGTACCTGGTGAGACTGGAATAGCTTGCTTTGTTTGTCGTAAACCCCTAAAATCATAAAATTAGATGTGATGAACAACTTAGAAAGTTTTAATCAGGTAGATGATGCTGACATAGCTGTTATCGGTTTGTCTGGACGGTTTCCTAAAGCACAGAATATTGAAGAATTTTGGCAAAATCTACGAGACGGAGTAGAATCAATTTCATTTTTTTCTGCTCAAGAATTAGAGTCTGCGGGGATAGACTCTGCTACGCTAAGTGACCCCAACTATGTAAAAGCAGCAGTTCCACTAGAACATATAGATTTGTTTGATGCGTCATTCTTCGGCTATAACCCTAGGGACGCTGAAATTATGGACCCCCAACACCGCATTTTCTTAGAGTGTGCATGTGTTGCACTTGAAAATGCTGGCTATGATCCCCAAACCTACTCTGGTTCAATAGGGGTTTACGCTGGTTCAACTATAAGTAACTATTTATTCAATATTTATTCAAATCCCAATATCAGAGAATCAGTCAGCGATGTGGAAATTAGTTTGGGAAATCATCCCGATTATCTTCCCATGCGTGTTTCTTTCAAATTAAATTTAACTGGACCAAGTTATGCAATTCAAACTTCCTGCTCCACTTCTTTAGTTGCTGTCCACGTTGCTTGCCAAAGCTTGCTCAATTATGAATGTGATATAGCTTTGGCGGGTGGCATTTCGATATTGGATATGCAACCAAAAAGTGGCTATCTCTATCAAGAAGATGGGGTTTTGTCTCCTGACGGACACTGCCGCGCTTTTGATGCTAAGGCAAAGGGAACTATTTTTGGTAGCGGTGTAGGAATTGTGGTTCTCAAGAGGTTAAAAGATGCTGTTGCTGATGGCGATCGCATTCATGCAATAATTAAAGGTTCTGCCGTCAACAATGACGGTTCTTTGAAAGCTGGATTCACAGCGCCCAGTGTAGAACGTCAAGCGGATGTCATTGCAGAAGCCATAGCTGCTGCTGGGGTAGAAGCTGATACTATCACTTACGTAGAAACACATGGGACAGGAACACCACTGGGCGATCCTATAGAAATTAAAGCTCTGACAAAAGCTTTTCGTACCAGTACACAAAAGCGGGGCTTCTGTGCGATCGCTTCAGTGAAAACCAACATTGGACATCTGGATGCGGCTGCTGGTATTGCGGGCTTAATAAAAACAATTCTGGCTCTCAAACACAAACAAATACCAGCTAGCTTACATTGTGAGCAACCCAATCCCCAGATCGACTTTACTAACAGTCCCTTCTATGTTAGTACCGCACTATCAGAATGGAAAACAAACGGAATTCCTCGCCGAGCTGGAATCACTTCTCTTGGTTTTGGTGGAACCAACGCCCATGTAATTGTTGAAGAAGCTCCTTTTATCGAAGCGTCTAGTCCTGGGCGAACTTATAAGTTGTTAATGCTGTCTGCCAAAACTAGCTCTGCTTTAGAAACAGCCACACTAAATCTGGCAAATCATCTTAAGCAGCATCCCGATTTGAATCTGGCTGATGCGGCTTACACCCTTGCGGTGGGACGTCAGACTTTCAACCATCGCCGGATACTGGTGTGTGAGACAATTGATGATGCAGTTGAGGCATTGCATTCTCTCGATCCTCAACGAGTTTTCACCTACTACCAGCAGCCCTGCAATCACCCTGTCGTATTTATGTTTCCTGGACAGGGAGCGCAGTACGTGAATATGGCTCGGCAATTGTACCACGAACCCAAATTTACTGAGGAAGTTGATCGCTGCTGCCTGATACTAAAACCTCACTTAGGGCTAGATTTACGAGATATTCTCTATCCCAGCGAAGCACAAACCCAAACAGCTACACAGCAATTAAAACAAACTTCTATTACCCAGCCTGCGCTATTTGTCATTGAGTACGCCTTATCCAAATTGTGGATGGCTTGGGGCATCCGCCCAGAAGCGATGATTGGTCACAGCATTGGGGAATATGTGGCAGCAACTCTTGCTGGAGTTTTCTCTCTCAAAGATGCTTTAGCGCTAGTAGCGATCCGAGGGCAACTCATGCAGGAACTTCCAAAAGGTGCTATGCTCTCCGTTCAACTTTCTGAACAACAAGTGCAGCCCCTGCTTGGAAAAGAGCTTTCTCTTGCGGGAATCAATGGTCCCTCGTTATGTGTTGTTTCCGGTTCGACAGAGGCGATCGCTCAATTGCAGCAGCAACTACTGGAGAAAGACGTAGGCTGTCGAAAGCTGCATACGTCCCATGCCTTTCATTCCCAAATGATGGATTCCGTCATCGAACCTTATACACAATATATACAAAAAGTCAAGCTTAATCCCCCGAAAATTCCATTTATCTCCAACGTCACTGGTACTTGGATTACCACAGCACAAGCAACAGACCCGAACTATTGGGCAAAACATCTACGACAAACTGTGCGCTTTAGCTCAGGGATGACTGAATTGCTTAAAGAACCAGAGCGAATCTTGCTAGAGGTTGGTCCTGGACGGACATTGAGTACCTTTGCCAAACAGCATTATAATTCGGAACCAGTGGTGCTGACTTCAATACGCCATCCCCAGGAGCAACAGTCAGATGTAGCATTTTTACTTAATACTTTAGGTAAACTCTGGCTTTTCGGAGTTCAAGTAGACTGGTCTGGTTTTTACGCCAACGAACAGCGTCATCGCATCCCTCTACCGACATATCCATTTGAGCGTCAACGTTACTGGATTTCGCCACAAGCACAGCCACGCGATGTCCGCGCTACGCAAGTGTCACTGAGTAAAAAGTTAGATATCGCCGACTGGTTTTACCTACCTTTTTGGAAGCAATCCGTGCCGTTAGCGCTGCTGGGTAAAGGAGATTTGGCAGAGCAAAAGTCCTGCACGCTTGTGTTTATCGATGAGTGCGGCTTGGGTTCTCAACTGGTGAAAAAACTCGAACAGCAAGGTCAAGAGGCGATCGCAATCCATCGAGGGTCAGAATTCTCCAAACTAAGCGATCGCCTATATACCCTCAATCCAAGACAAAGTAATGATTACGATGCGTTGCTCAATGAACTTCTAGCACAAAACAAAATCCCCAAGACAATTGTTCATTTATGGAGTGTTACACCAGACGACTGTGCAGAATCAGAAATTGAATGCTTTAACAGCGCTCAATATTTGGGATTCTACAGCCTGCTGTTTCTCACCCAGGCACTTGGAAAACAGAATTGGACTGATGAATTTCAAATCACGGTTGTCTCCAACAACATACAGTCAGTGACAGCAGAAGAAATGTTGTGCCCAGAGAAAGCGACTGTACTTGGACCTGTTAAAGTCATTCCTCAAGAATACTCAAACATCAGCTGTCGTAGTATTGATGTTGCTCTTCCACGGCAAGGAAGTTGGCAAGAGGAGAAACTTGTAGATTATTTGCTGGACGAGCTACAAACTAAATCTTCTGAGTTGGTTATTGCCTACCGTGGTTTAAATCGTTGGGTGCAAACGTTTGAGCCAGTGCGATTGTCAGAAGCTAACGGAAAAATATCAAGATTACGCAAAGGGGGAGTCTACTTAATTACTGAAGGTCTGGGAAATATTGGACTGATACTAGCGAAGTATCTAGCTCAGACAGTGCAGGCAAAGCTGGTCTTGATTGGACACAATAGTTTTCCTGAAAAAGATGAGTGGTCAGGGTGGCTGGCAACTCATAATGACCAAGATGAGATGAGCCGCAAAATTAGGGAAGTCCAAGCGTTAGAGGAGTTAGGAGCCGAGGTTTTAGTTTTGAGTGCGGATGTGACCAACTTTGAACAGATGCAAAGTGCGATCGCTTTTGTCACAAATCACTTTGGCGACATACATGGTATTATTTACGCAGCAGAGATTGTCGGCGACAACTCACAAAAATCTATTCAAGAAATTTGTCAAACTGATTGCCAGTGTCAATTTCAATCAAGAGCTAATGGACTATTCGTACTAGAAAAAGTTTTACAAGCGAGAGAGCTTGATTTTTATCTGTTGATATCTTCTTTGTCATCGATTTTGGGAGGATTAGGGTACGCCGCTTATTCAGCAGCAAACGTCTTTGTAGATACTTTTGTCCACAAGCAAAACCAAACAAATCCTGTTCCCTGGATTAGTGTTAATTGCGATCGCTGGCAACTTGGAGAAGAACAAAATACAGCTAATAGAACAACATTAGCTGAATTATTCATCACACCAGAAGAAGGTATAAAAGCTTTTCAACGTATCTTAACAAGTGATAAAATAACTCAAGTTGTTGTTTCCACAGGAGATTTACAAGCTAGATTCGACCAATGGCTGAAGCTAGAATTTTTACGTGATATTGAGCAGACCTCTTCTGCTGGAGACACAAAAGAGGAATTAGCATCAACAAGTCTTGGCAGAATACTTCATCCCCGCCCTAATCTGGGAAATGATTATGTTGCTCCCCGCACTCATGTTGAACAAACCCTTGCTGACATTTGGCGAGAAATTCTTTGTATTGAGCAGGTAGGCATTCACGACGACTTTTTTGAGCTTGGAGGTCACTCACTTTTAGCTGTACACCTCATGGCAAAAATTAAGAAACAGTTGGGGCAAAATATTCAACTATCTGCTCTTTTCCAAAAATCAACTATCAAACATCTAGCGAGTATTTTGCACGAGCAAGCTAATAACCAAACCTTGTCTCCTTTAGTCGCGATTCAACCTCAGGGTTCCAAGCCACCTCTGTTTTTTGTCCATCCAGTAGGTGGGAATATTCTCTGCTACTATGAATTGTCACTTCATTTAAGTTCAGATCAACCACTCTACGGGCTGCAAGCACTAGGTTTGAATGGAGAATGTCAGCCTTACACCCGAATAGAAGATATGGCGACCCAGTATATTAAAGCACTGCGCGAGATTCAGCCGAATGGTCCATATTTTCTCGGAGGTTGGTCTATGGGTGGTGTTGTAGCTTTTGAAATGGCAACTCAGTTACTAAGACATGGCGATCGAGTTGCCATGCTTGCCATGCTAGATAGCCCAGCACCAGTTAAGAGCGAGAAAACCGCAGAGATTGATGAGTACGACGATGTGAAAATATTAGTTGATTTTGCTATGGATATGGCACAGTCTGCTGGGAAAAATCTATTAGGTTCGGTTGACCAACTTCAGGGACTTACGCAAGACGAGCAGTTGAACTATTTTTTAAAGCAAGCAAGGATAGCTAACCTCTTACCTCCGGATTTTGAACTTCAACAGCTTCGTTGTCTTCTGAATGTTTTTAAGAGTAACGTACTAGCTCTACAGAGTTATGTACCACAAGTTTATCCAAACCAAATTGTATACTTTCAAGCTAGCGATGAAGTATCTAATGATTTGCATAATCCCACTTTATTTTGGGGTGGACTTTCATGTGAACCAATAGAGATTATTACTATCCCTAGCAATCATTACACAATCATTACCAAGCCTCATATACAAGTTGTGGTTGAGCAGTTGAATGTTTTTCTAAATCAAACCTAAATAAAACAGAGGTTTTCCAATATAGAAAATATCGTTTTTTATAACTTTTTTGGAACTTGGATAGTTTTTGAATTTGATTTGAACAGTAATTATTATTTAAAAAATGAACAGACAAATTATAAAAAATCAGAGAGATTCATCCGATGAACAGTAAAATCGAAGCATTAGGCACTAGCACAGGAAAGATACTATATAGTAGTGATTGCCAAAATATTCTTGACCTCTCCGTAGCAGAGACTATGGAGCTATTCAAGTCATCTGGAGTTATTCTTTTTCGAGGTTTTGGGGTAACTCCCAAGCAGATGAAAGATTTTTCAGAACGATTTAGTGACAGACATATCATAGACTTTACAAAAGTAAGCATTGATTCTGACAAGTTTGTCAACTTTGTAGATGGCGGGACGGATAGTCTTATTCCTCATTGCGAAAATTCTTGTTTTCCCTTTCGACCTGATGTTATTTGGTTTTGCTGTACTGTCCCAGCCGAACAAGAAGGCGAAACTTTATTTTGGGATGGTGTCCGAGTGTGGGAGGAACTAAGTCAAGAGTCGAAAGAGTTATTTCTTTCCAAGCAACTAAAGTTTTCTTATAATAAGATTCCGGTTGATAGATTGAAGAAGATTTTGGGTTCAAATGCTAACACTATAGATGATATCAAGCGAATATTAGACAGTCTTGACGGTGTAAGTTATCAGTTGAACGATGATAAAACTGTTTCTATTGAATATATTTGTTCAGCTGTGGTAAAAAACAAATATAGTCACCAAAATGCATTTGCAAATCACTTTTGGGTATATCAGAAAAAAACAGAAGAAGCAATTTTTGATGACGGTTCAAGAGCTTCTAATCAAGTCGCTGACGAAATTGAAACAATCTTCGACAAGTTAACGGAGAAGATACCGTGGCAAGCAGGCGATCTAGTGATGATGGATAATTCAAGATTTCTACACGGTCGTGGAGCATTTAACGATAACCGACGGCAAGTTTTTACTACCCTAAGTAACCTTAAGTTTTAATAAGCTGTTTCACATTTAACTTGCACATTAACGCCAGGAAACTGTCATTTATCATTAATTATTCAACAAGGATAAACCTTTTATGTCTTCAGCAACTAGCTATTCTCAAACTAGCAATTCCAAATCTCAGCGGTACAATAACAAATCTAAGTTGATATGGACGCCAGTTGATTCTGTTGAACGTCGCAGTAACCTCTCATATGAAGAGTTTGTTCGAGAGTACGCATCTGTTGGAAAGCCTGTCATCATCACTGATGCCATGAAAAACTGGAAAGCTTTGACGAAGTGGAATATGGATTTCTTCAAGTCAGAGTACGGCTCATACGAGGCTTTTGTATTGGATTATAAGGCTGAAACTAAGATGTGGAGTCGAACTTACATGTCAATGAATATTGCTGATTATATAGATGTCATAACTAGTGGTACTTGTGACAAATTGCTCTACCTATCGGAATTCCATGTTGGCGATCATCCCGAACTTTGGGAAGATTGCAAAGATCCAATATATTTCAACGATTGGTATAGAAAAATCCCATTAGAAATTTTTAAAAAATATATCAACGATACCTATGACATCCAGATAGGTCAGAAAAATACATCGGTAGGTCTTCACTGCGATCACCGTCATGATAATGCATGGGTTGCTGTGATTTCTGGGCAGAAGCAAGTAGTATTGTTGTCACCAGACCAAGAAAAATATTTGTACGAAGGTCAAGTTGACTGCTTTAACCCGGACTTACAAAAGTTTCCACTATACGCCAATGCCAAACCAGTGGAATGCATACTAAACCAAGGAGAAATGCTCTACATACCGCCCGATTGGTGGCATCATCTAAAAAACCTCGAAAACACAATCGGCTTGGCTATCAACACGATGAATGAATGGAGTTATGAATTAGTTCGTCAAGGTTTTTTAGAGCAAAATCCAATAAAAGGTCATCTTTTTCCGCTAATTGTGAAATTTCCGTTTCTAGGCAAAGCTTTATTGGCTGTTGGTTTGCTCTAACACTAAGGGTTTAGCTTATTACATCCAGTGTGCCATTCATCTTGAAAGTAAGCTCAAAATAGAAGTGAACAATCAATATCTATAGACAAAGCAATCAAACTTGATATGACTATACAATCACTTTTTTCTTTCTCCAACATTATTGAGTTGAGTTTTTTCACAATTACATTTATTTTCCTCATACCCTTAGTTATCTATTTGGTTCAGAGGATGCGGTACAAAAAATGTAAGTTGGTATGGACGCCAATTGATTTTGTAGAGCGTCGCAGTAACCTTTCGTATGAGGAGTTTGTCAGGGAGTACGCATCTGTTGGAAAGCCTGTCATCATCACTGATGCGATGAAAAACTGGAAAGCCTCCACAAAGTGGACTGTGGATTTTTTCAGGTCACAGTACGGGTCAGTCAAGAAAAATATTTGTACAATGGTCAAGTTGACTGCTTTAACCCAGACTTACAAAAGTTTCCACTCTACGCCAATGCCAAACCAGTGGAATGCATACTAAACCAGGGAGAAATGCTCTACATACCATCGGATTGGTGGCATCATGTAAAAAACCTTGAAAACACAATCAGTTTGGCTATCAACACACTAAATGAATGGGACTATGAAGTAGTTTGCCAAAAGATTTTAGAGAGGGATCCAATAAAAGGTCATCTTTTTCCGCTAATTGTGAAATTTCCGTTCCTAGGCAGAGCTTTATTGGCTGTTGGTTTGCTATAAAACTAGAACATCGATTCAGTAATAAAACGCGAGACTGAGAAAGCCAGTTTTTACGTCTTTTAAAACCATAATTTACTTATTGCAGCCCAACGAAACCTGGTTTTTTGGTCAAAATTATGAATAAATCATTTTTCATTGCGTTGGTAATAATAGGGTTGCAAAACAATACGTAAAGCAAGGAAAAACTTTTATGTCTTCGTCTTCAGCAACTAGC
The DNA here is from genome assembly GCF_050875635.1 of Tolypothrix sp. VBCCA 56010. Lineage (NCBI taxonomy): Bacteria > Bacillati > Cyanobacteriota > Cyanophyceae > Nostocales > Tolypothrichaceae > Tolypothrix > Tolypothrix sp. VBCCA 56010. The sequence continues at coordinate 29,859 of NZ_JBPAOH010000011.1, read as the reverse complement.
TATAACAAATTTGATGAACCATTTGCCCGAATATATAACGAGACTTTGGGACCAAGTTACAACAAAATAGCCTTGCCAACCTTAGAAAAATTACTATTACCTTACATTCCTGAGAAAGCAAATATCCTTGACCTTTGTTGTGGCACGGGGGAACTGTCACAATGGCTGCTAAATAAAGGTTATCAGGTGACTGGAATTGATCGCTCCCAGAGAATGTTGCAATATGCTGGTCATAATGCACCTAATTGTAAATTGATTCTTAGCGATGTGCGCTTCTTTGAGTTTTCGCCTACTTTCCATGCAGTTTCTTCAATGGGTTTAGGTTTCAATCATATTCTGAATTTGAAAGAGTTAACAGGTACTTTTCACAATGTATACAACGCACTTCATAGTAACGGTATATTTGTATTCGACTTACGTCTAGAAGATGCATATAGTTCCACTTTGAACAATCGTTTATTAGGCGATGTTAAAGATGACTATGCTTGGGCTATGAAAAACATTTCTCATCCAGAAAGCAAAGAATGTCGAGTTTTTGTAACGACATTTCAATTAGGAGAAAGAGATTGCTGGAAACGCCTAGATACTAGTTTTTCACTCATGAGTTATTCAAAGGATGAAGTTCAGTCATCTTTAGAGAATGTCGGCTTTACAGAAGTTATTGTCTATGATTTACAACTTGATTTAGGATTAATTACAGAAGCTGATATGGTCTGCTTTGTTTGTCGTAAACAAAGTTGAATACTCAGTATAAATTTGCCGTAAATTCATTACTACTGTCCATCTTTACAGACTATGACGTAGACCAGGTACAGCCAAAGAGGTAGGAAAAATATTTCATTTTGTGACTCGCTATTTTTTCCCCTCAAGTCAATAAACATACAATTTTATGAAAACCAAAGAATCTAACTTACAAGAAACTCAGCCGCAGATTAATTCAATACAATCTCCTGAACAGATATCAACAGGAAGCCTGAATTCCCGTCAACAGAAACATTTAGAAACTTTAATTGCACGCTACACCAAGCGCACAAAAACCTCAAAACAACTCACGCAAGCCTATCGTCCGGTTCTGGCTGACCCAAGAGGTTTAGAAGGATTTTACCCTCTTGTAAAAGAGATGGTTTATCCGGTTATTGGTAAGCACGCTTTGGGTTCTAGAGTTTGGGATATCGATGGCAATGAATATATAGATATAGTAATGGGGTTTGGAGTAAATCTCTTTGGTCACAACCCCCCCTTTATTAAGGAAGCTCTCCAACAGCGACTTGAACAAGGCATACACTTCGGACCACAATCAGATCTTGCTGGTGAGGTTGCTGAGTTAGTCAGTGAACTCACGGGGATGGAGCGAGTGACCTTTAGTAATACAGGCACAGAAGCTGTAATGACAGCAATACGCTTGGCACGAGCAGCAACAGGTCGCTATAAGATTGTTCGGTTTTCAGACTCTTATCATGGACATTCTGATGGCACTCTAGTTAAAGCAGAAAAAGCAGACGGCTATCCACATTCAGTACCAGGTTATCCAGGAGTACCACCAAATGTTGCTCTTGATGTTTTAGTTCTAGACTATGTAAATCCTCAGTCGCTTGAAATCATAAAAGCGCATGAGCACGAATTAGCAGCTGTTATCGTTGAACCAGTACAGAGTAGCCGACCAGACTTACAGCCTAAAGAGTTTCTCCAGCAACTGAGGCAATTGACAAGAAAATCAGGGATAGTTTTAATATTTGATGAAATAATTACTGGCTTCCGGGTTCATTTAGGTGGCGCACAGGCTTGGTTTGGTATTAAAGCCGATATAGCTACTTACGGAAAGATTGTCGGTGGCGGTATGCCAATTGGTATCATCGCAGGATCGGCTACCTACATGGATAAAATCGACGGTGGTATGTGGAACTATGGGGATTTATCTTATCCTCAGCCAGAGGCAGAAATGACATTTTTTTCTGGCACCTTCTGTAAGCATCCGTTAGCTATGGCTGCTGCACGAGCTGTACTAAAGCGTCTTAAGAGTGAAGGACCTGCCCTTCAGCAACAGTTGAATCAACGCACATCGCAGTTCGTTAAAACGCTGAATACTTACTTTGAAGCTGATGAAATACCCATCAGACTTGCGAATTTTGGTTCAATATTTAACTCTGTTCGTTTTGGAAATTCAGCCTATAAAGCTAATTCGGATTCTTTAGAGAAGATGCAGATGATAAATTTATTACTATATCATCACCTTCTCGATAAAGGAGTTTACCTGCGATCGTCATTACATGCACTATCCACAACCCATACAGATGAAGACCTTGATTTCATTATTCAGGCTATTAAGGATAGTGTAAGGGAACTGCAAGACGGAGGTTTCTTGCCCAGTCCCTCTGACAAATCGGCTAAAACATAAAAGCTATTGGGAGCAATTGATGATTAGTCTAACAATCCGCTCTTATCAGGGCAAAACTGTTAAACTGCATGCATCCGCTCGTGATGACAAAGCAGATTTTATTGCTCTGCTGGAAAGTAGTGGTTTCAAGTCTGACCGTTACTTGTTGACAATGAGGCGATCGCTTAAAGAACCCATCCCAGAACCGCAGTTCCCAGCAAATTTCACCCTCCGCCAAGTTAAACCTCAACAGGATGCCGAAGCATGGGTAGAAATGCACAACCAGTCTTTTATCGATGCCTGGAATCACCATGACTTAACGGTCGAACATTACAAATACCTGCGGAGTCACCCTACATACAGACCCGATTTGGATCTGGTGGCGATCGCTCCTGATGGTACTTTTGCGGCCTGCTGCAAGTGCATAATTAACTCAGAGAGTAATATTCGCACTGGACACAACGAAGGCTGGATCGACGAACTTGGTACAAGACGTGGTTTTCGCCGCATAGGGCTGGGACGTGCAATGTTGCTTTTTGGAATGCGTCACCTGCAAGCTGCTGGTGCGGATATGGCAAAGCTGTCAGTCTATTTTAATAACCCGAATGGTGCTTTGCAGCTTTACGAATCCGTTGGCTTTTATAAGCTCTACACTTGGATTTCCTACGTTAAGGATGTTTAGCCCATACTTTTTGACTGGATAAAGGAAGTAAAACTATGGCAACAATGGGAAAATACTGCAAAGCTTACTCACTCAAAAAATTACGTGAGTTCAGTCAGTGGACTGAGCATTCAGAAAATACAAGAAAAGAAAAGCAACAAGTCGATGGTAAGGAAGTCGAAGTTAATCGGGTGCTGACTGATGATGACTTTCTTTATCTGCAAGAAAACTATGTAGTCACAGATGGTATTTTTAAGGATGAAAATATCATTTTTGACAATATAACACTTGAATGGCAAAAGTTCTGTAAAAATACACTTTTGTTCGATATTCCAGTTTACGAACCTGTGCAGGTACAAACATCCGCAGGTAAAGACACAGATCATTCATAGGTATTTGGCTTAAAAAAAGCACCCCAGTTTCAGGAAAGACTTTTATGAGCGAGTTAGTGCAAAGATTGTCGGAAGGGGAATATCCCCTTGAAGCAAGTCTGCGACTTTATAAAACAGCAACCGCTTTGAAAGAGTCTTCCTGGAGAATTAGAACAACCCAAAAATGTTCCCTTTAATTGACTAACCATAGCCTTCATCGCTATCAAGATGAATGTGGGCTTCGTCAATACAAATTAGTAACTGACCATTGTGGAAAGCATTGTCGAGTAAGCCCCTAAGTCCATTTAATCCTTAGAATTGGAAAATACCGGACCTCCAGATCCTCCCGAACCTCCTCCCAGTAATGTAAGTCCACCAATAGGGATGTACACATTGTTATTACTTACATCCAAAAACCCACCTACCACAGTCATTAAATCTGCATCATCCAGTTCCTCTTCCTGCTCCCATTTTTTTGCTTCATTGTCAGCTTTAGTTGCCGTTTGCTTTGCCTGATACATTTTTCTGTTTGGCTTTTTTCTTTGATATTTAGAAATTATTATCTTTTTTTGATTGTTTTAGATATCTATCTTGAGAAATAAAAATAATTTTTTCCTCATATATCTTGAGAAAGATATAAATATTAATTATTATAATTTCATTTAATCTTTATAAATCTGCCTTGCCAGCTTCTAATCTTTATCTAATGTTTAAAATCTTCTTTGTTTTGCGTGTGAATTTTAGCATATGTAAGAACATCTGCAAAAGTAGTTGGTAGATAATGTTCAGAAAGTAACTAAATGTAGGCTGACGATGCTTTTGATGAACCTATGCATGTATTATTTCTAGGGTTAATGTATTTTTAGATACTTAACAATGTATTAGTTTAACTTATTAAAGTCTCGCTAGTTTATAGCAGTTGTGATGGATTTGGTTATTCTCTTTAGAAAGAGATTACAAATTAATGTTGACAAATCGTGTAGTTTCAATAAAACTCAGTTGTATAGGAATGTAAATGTTTTATGAGAGAAAAAAAACACCGTTGCGGGGATTCAGACTAGATTTTCCAGAAATATAACCGTGGCATATTATTAATTAGTCCCCCTGGTTGCGCGGACGGGGTCTATTATGAAGTCATCAAGCGACAAACTAAGAGTATTTTAAAATACAAATAATATTGAGTATAATTATTGCTAAGTACTTAAGTGTAGAGCTTTCAGTAAGGATAGTCTTAGTACAATTACGCTCATGGTGCATTTTCTACGATAAACAATATATTACCCACGATTGGGTTATTTAAAGATTAAAGGGTTATATAAAGTTTATGTATATTTTCAGTAAAGAATGGATACTAGAGAACATAATCAGATAAATTATGCTTAAGTGAATATACGGGGTTAGCGTAGCAAAGTTATTAAAAGAGCCTCCAAACGGAGTAGCGCTTGGTACACTGTAAATCAAGTAAAAATTCGATGAACTGAAGTTCAAAGCATCATTTTCAGCATTCATTAAAGTGAGCGATCGCTAATCTGATAACTTCAGACGAAAACATTTCATCAAAATCCACCTGTCTAATAATTAGGAGTATTCAAAAGAAATGTTACGAGAATTTTCTAGTTTGGTAGATGTCTTGAGAGAAAGGTCGCAACAGCAGCAAGACCAAAGAGCTTATACCTTTATAAAAGATGCAGACACAGAATTAAGTAGTCTAACTTATGCAGAATTGGATCGTCAGGCACGGGCGATCGCGGCGAAACTCCAGAGCATAGGAGCTACCGGACAACGAGCTTTACTGCTATATCCATCCGGTCTGGAATTCATTGCCGCCTTTTTCGGATGTCTGTACGCTTCTGTTGTGGCTGTTCCCGCTTATCCACCCAGGCGCAATCAAAAAATGTCCCGAATCGAGGCGATTGTCGCAGATGCCCAACCTCAGGTGTTACTCACCACAGAAGCTCTATTGAGTAACATCGAGAGTCGGTTTGCCGAGAATCCAGAACTAGCCAGATTGGACTGTTTGGCTACTGACAACATTGACGAACATCAGGCGGAGTCATGGCAGAAAACAGCCTTGGAAAGCAGTGCCCTAGCTTTTCTCCAGTATACCTCAGGTTCTACCGGAACACCAAAAGGGGTGATGGTAAGTCACGGCAATTTGCTGCACAATTCAACTCTGATCCATAAGGGTTTTGAGCATACCCCCAACAGCAAAGGAGTTATATGGCTGCCTCCTTACCATGATATGGGATTGATTGGTGGAGTCTTACAGCCTCTCTATGGTGGATTCCCCGTCATACTTATGTCGCCGGAAAACTTCCTACAAAAGCCTTTGCGCTGGCTGACGGCAATATCTCAATATAAAGGCACCACCAGCGGCGGACCTAGTTTTGCTTACGAGCTATGCGTGAACAAGATTACGGAGGAAGAGCGGGCGACTCTCGACCTCAGTAGCTGGCAGGTGGCTTTCAACGGAGCCGAACAGATACGCCCCGAAACTATGGAGCGTTTTGTAGAGGCTTTTGCGCCTTGTGGCTTCCGCCGCGAGGCATTCTACCCGTGTTACGGCATGGCAGAAACGACTCTGATCGTTTCTGGTGGTTATGCAAGCGCCGCGCCAGTCCTGCAAAACGTTCAAAAAGAAGCGCTAGAGCAAAATCGGGTAGTTACAGCTAGCAAGGAGAAATCCGGCAGCCAAACAGTGGTTGGTTGCGGTCAAGCCTTGCAAGACATAAAGGTTGTCATTGCCAATCCAGAAACAATGACCCGCTGTAAGCCCAATGAGATAGGTGAAATTTGGGTATCAGGTCCTTCTGTGGCACAGGGCTATTGGCATAAACTAGAGCAAACAAAGCAAACCTTTCAAGCGCAACTGCTAGACACAGAAGAAGGACCCTTCCTGCGGACGGGCGACTTGGGATTCTTGCAGGATGGCGAGTTGTTTGTCACAGGGCGCATCAAAGATGTTATTATCATCCGAGGGCAAAACCATTATCCCCAAGACATTGAACTGACCGTAGAGAAAAGTCATCCGGCACTGCGGCGTGGTTGCGGGGCAGCGTTTGCGGTAGAGGTAAAGGGTGAAGAACGACTGGTAATTGTTCATGAGGTGGAGCGCTCTTACCTGCGAAAACTCGATGTGAATGAGGTAGTTGGAAATATCCGCCACAGCGTAGCGACGCACCACGGTCTCCAAATTTATGCTGCGGTATTAGTTAGGACTGGCACTATTTGCAAAACTTCCAGTAATAAAATTCAGCGTCATGCTTGTCGATCTGGTTTTGTAAGTGGAAGTTTAGATGTGGTGCAAGATTGGAGTGAGAATCCTCAGAACAAAACGAAATTCCTGCATTTGGATAGTGAAGTTGATTCTTTATTGCAACAACTGCAAGAAACGCAAGCAACAAAAACTATGGCAGTAAATCAAAGTTTGTGAACACTCAAAAGCAATAAGAATAAACCAATGACGATGTATTTAGATAGCACAGATGAAGCTTTTGTGAGTTCACCTCATAAGCAGAAAATAACAATCAAAAGCGATCGCCTGAAAACTCCACAGCAACTTCATGCCTTGGCTAGTGTCTTAATTCCTTTACTTGGAACAGTAGTAGCAATTGCCATAGCCTCGCGTTCGGGAATTAGTCCAATAGAAGTAGGGCTATTGATCGGCATGTATGTCTTGACCGTGACTGCGATTAGTGTGGGTTTTCATCGGCAGTTTTCGCACTGCACCTTTAAGACTCACACTTGGGTTAGAGTTATACTCGCCATTTTGGGGTCTATGGCTTGCCAAGGTCCGGTCATTTTTTGGGTGAGCACTCATCGGCGTCATCACCAGTTCAGCGATGAATCTGGGGATAGCCATTCTCCATATGTCAAGGATGATGAACAGCTAGGTTTTCTCCAGGGTTTATGGCATTCCCACGTTGGCTGGACGTTTACCCAGGAAATCACTAATACTTTTCTATTCGCCAAAGACTTGCTTCGAGATCCTGTCATCTCCAAAGTCAACCAGCTTTACTACGTTTGGGTACTTCTGGGTCTATTCATCCCTGCTATCTTAGGCGGAATTTTGACCAAGACTTGGATGGGTGTTTTATCAGGATTTTTGTGGGGTGGTCTTGTCCGCTTGTTCCTCACATATCAGGCTACCAACAGCATTAACTCAATCACCCATCTTTTTGGCACCCGTCCCTTTAATACCGACGATTGGAGTAGGAACAATATCTGGCTAGCCATTCCCACTAGTGGCGAAGCGTGGCACAACAACCATCATGCTTTTCCAAACTCAGCAAAGTTCGGACTCTCATGGTGGCAAATTGACCTCGGTTACTGGGTAATTCGAGTTCTTGAAATGATTGGTCTAGCCTGGGATGTCAAGTCTCCCACAGCAGGCATGATAAAAGCCAAAAAAGAAGCCAAAAAAATCGCCTAGTACTTTCAACCGCTTTGTGAAGAAACGTCTTTGTTAAACCTCTAGAGGCACAATCAATGGAAATACAGAATGTTGAAGTTAACCAGATGCCTGCGATTTCTGGAAATAACAATGCCGATGCGAAAAAAAATGCACAAAAGCAACCGCCGACTGCAACAGAAATTCAAGTCTGGCTTGTCTCCCATCTGGCAGAACAACTAGAAATTAACTCAAATGATATTGATGTCACGATTCCCTTCGAGCGCTACGGTCTGGATTCCTCAGCAGCAGTAAGTCTGAGTGGTGACTTAGAGGACTGGCTTGGATGTGAAATCGATCCTACTTTACTCTACGATTACCCTACCATTGAGGGTCTGGCGCGGCATTTAGCTGAGGAATTGAAAGTAAAGGTGTAAGCCTCATCAGGCATATACCCCCTCACCATTTCTTGGCAATAAGCGTGCGGTAGTTTGGAGCGTGAGGCGGTTTGCGCCCTAATGCTGGGTTTTTGAAATCAGTAACAATCAGGTCAATCAGCTTGTCAAAGGGAGGACATTGCTATGAATTCTGTGAAAACTCAAAATCCTGGTGCATCGGTAGAGGCAATTCAGCATCATTATGATGTGAGTAACGATTTTTATCGAATTTGGCTTGATAGCACAAACACTTATTCGTCTGCACTTTGGGAAGAAAACGATGATCTCGAATTAGCGCAGTTAAGAAAAATTGACTTTCATATTGAGCGGGCTAGAGCAAAGGGTGCCAAACGAGTTTTAGATGTGGGTTGCGGCTGGGGTTCCACATTAAAGCGCCTTGTGGAAATCTATGGTGTTGAGCACGGTGTTGGTCTAACCTTGAGCAAGGCACAGGCAGACTGGATTGCGTCGTTGAACCATCCACAAATTGAAGTTAAGTTAGAGAGCTGGTCAGACCATTCCCCAAAAGAACCTTACGATGCAATAATTTCCATTGGTGCCTTCGAGCACTTTGCTAAACCGGACTTTTCCGAATCTCAGAAAATAGAGGGCTATCGTACATTTTTCCAGCGCTGTCACGACTGGCTGAAACCAGGAGGTTGGGTATCGCTTCAAACAATCGCTCATGGTAACTGTCGCAAACAAGACATGAGCAAGTTCATCGGCGATGATATATTCCCCGAATCAGATTTACCAACTATTGCAGACATCGCCAAAGCGAGCGAACGGGTTTTCGAGATTGTCACACTTCAAAACGATCGCGAACATTACGAACGCACACTCAAAGTTTGGCTCAATAGGCTAAAAGCGAACAGGGAACAAGCAGTCAAACTGGTTGGAGAGGAAGTAGTTGCCAAATATGAAAAATATCTCAACTTTTGTAAGATTGGTTTCCACATAGGAACTATGGACCTATTGCGAATTTCCATGCGCCGCATTGACAACCCTCGTAATTAGTCCTCGTCCTTAATTGGCTAGCACATTAGTAATGATACGTGAAGGAAATGGAACCTATAGCAATTATCGGTACTGGCTGTCGTTTTCCTGGTGCTAACAACCCAGAATCATTCTGGCAGCTCTTGCGTAACGGGGTAGATACCATTACCGAAGTACCAAAAGAACGCTGGGATATTGACACCTTGTATGACCCAAAGCCAGCTACTCCAGAAAAAATGAACACCCGTTGTGGTGGCTTCCTAGAGCAGGTAGATCAATTTGAACCAAGCTTCTTCGGCATTTCCCCTCGTGAGGCAGAACCGATGGACCCCCAGCAAAGATTATTGTTGGAGGTCGCTTGGGAAGCTTTAGAAAACGCCGCAATTGTACCGCAAAAGCTAGCAGGCAGCAAGACTGGAGTTTTTATCGGCATATGTAATGCTGACTATCACAGACTTACCTACCAGGACTCCTCCCGCATAAATGCACACAGCGGTACAGGTACTGCTTTCTCCATTGCCGCTAACCGCGTATCCTATGTGCTGGATTTACGAGGACCGAGTGTGGCAATAGATACTGCTTGCTCTTCCTCCTTGGTTGCAGTCCACTTCGCGTGTCAAAGTTTGCAGAACGGCGAGTCCAATCTGTGCTTAGTTGGAGGGGTAAACTTGATTCTGTCCCCTGAGCCGAGCATAACTTTCTCTCAGGCACACATGATGTCAGCTGATGGTCGGTGTAAAACCTTTGACGCAAGTGCTAACGGTTACGTAAGGGGGGAGGGCTGCGGCATAGTAGTTCTTAAGCGCCTAAAAGATGCACTTCGGGATAAAGACAATATTCAAGCAATTATCAAAGGTTCAGCAGTTAACCAAGATGGTCTGAGCAATGGACTGACTGCACCCAATGGACCTTCCCAACAGGCGGTTATCCGTGAAGCCTTGGAAAATGCAGGCGTGGCATCAACACAGATTAGCTATGTTGAAGCTCACGGCACTGCTACCTCTTTGGGAGACCCAATCGAAGTTAAATCCCTAAAAGCCGTGTTAATGCAGGGTCGGGAGCCAGACCAACCCTGTTGGATTGGCTCGGTTAAAACTAATATTGGTCATTTAGAGGGTGCTGCTGGAATTGCTGGACTGATCAAGGTGGTACTTTCACTGCAACACGCGGAGATACCACCGAATCTGCATTTAGAGCAGCTAAATCCTTATATTTCCCTAAAAGGAACAACTTTTTCTATCCCTACTGAACGCCAGCCTTGGGTTGCGCTCACAGAACGCCGCTTGGCAGGGGTAAGCTCATTTGGCTTCGGTGGCACAAATTGTCATGTTATTCTGGAAGAAGCACCACCTACCACCACAAGTGTTAATGATATTCAACCCAAGATGCACCTTTTGACGCTTTCAGCAAAAAGCGAGAAGGCACTTTTGGAACTAGCACAAAGTTATGTAGATTTCTTAGCGTCTCATCCTGAAGTATCGCTTTTGGATGTTTGCTTTACTGCCAATACGGGGCGATCGCATTTTAACCACCGCCTTGCCGTAGTTGCTGAATCTACCGTGCAGTTACGAGAACAGCTAGAAGCCTTCGCTGCTAAGAAAGAGACTGCCAAACTAGTAAGCGGTCAGGTAAACAACAGCAAGCGCCAGGAAATAGCGTTTTTGTTTACTGGTCAAGGTTCTCAGTATTTGGGCATGGGACGCCAACTCTACGAACAAGCGCCCATCTTCCGGCAAGCCCTCGACCGCTGCGATGAAATTCTGCGTCCCTACTTGGGGCAGTCACTGCTGCAAGTCCTCTATCCCAAACCTGGCGAGGCTTCACCGCTAGACCAGACCGCTTATACCCAACCAGCTTTATTCGCCCTAGAATATGCTTTGGTGCAGTTGTGGAAATCTTGGGGCATTCACCCATCAGCGGTGATGGGTCATAGTGTAGGGGAATACGTCGCCGCAACTGTGGCGGGAGTCTTCACCTTGGAGGATGGACTAAAGCTCATCAGCGAACGTGCCCGCTTGATGCAAAGTTTACCGACTGGTGGTGAGATGGTAGCAGTGTTTGCCTCACCCGCATTTATACGGAAACTTCATGAAATTGATAATAAAAAAGTATCATTTGCCGCTTATAATGGATTGCAGAACACCGTAATTTCTGGAGAGGCGCAAGCAGTGCAGGCAATCTGTACCCAATTAGAAGCAGCAAAAATTAAAACTAAAAAGCTACAAACCTCCCACGCCTTCCACTCACCACTGATGGAGCCGATACTGGCTCAATTCCGTGAGGTGGCGGACAATGTTACCTACGCAGCTCCGCAAATGGCGATCGTCTCCAACCTTACGGGTGAGCAACTGACATCAGATATCACCCCTGACTACTGGTGTCGCCATTTACGTTCCCCCGTAGAATTTGCCAAAAGTTTAAAGACACTTCATACCTCTGGTTATGAGGTGTTTGTGGAGATTGGACCAAAACCAACGTTGTTGGGGATGGGTCGCAACTGCTTGCCCGCAGTCGAGGGAGTTTGGCTCCCCAGCTTGCGCCAAGGACAGTCAGATTGTCAGCAAATGCTCGAAAGTTTGGGGGAACTATATGTACGTGGGGTAGATGTAGACTGGTCTGGTTTTTACCAAGAAAATCAGGGGCAGTGGGTAAATCTACCGACTTATCCCTGGGAGCGATCGCGCTATTGGATTGAGACAAAACTACCATCGAAAAACTCGCAGCCTCTGGAAGCTTGGGAGAACTCAAACAGTATCAAGGGACATCCGCTTTTAGGTTCTCAATTAAAAAACTTAGCGCATCTTCCCAACCATTACTTTTGGGAAATTGAGCTCGATAAGCACCGCCTCCCTTATCTAACGCAGCATCGACTCCTTGGAGCCGCAGTTGTACCTGTCGCAGTTTACTTAGAAATGGCTTTGGTTGCTTGCGAAGAAGCCTTTGGGGGATTTCACCAAGTCAGGGATTTGGAACTGCACAATGTACTGTTCATTCCTGAGAATGGCACTCAAACCGTTCAGATTATCCTTGCTACTGATGTGGATGGCTTAACATCTTTTCAAGTTTACAGCCGCCCAACAGATGCAGACCCATCCTCTAAAAAGTGGACACTGCACGCAACTGCAAAAATTGCTCACAGTAACGAACAGGAGAAAAAATTATGCAGTTCGGCTTGATGTTTTTTGCCAGCAGTGAAGAAGCTTTAATCGGAGATAAATATCATCTGGTTATTGATAGTGCTAAATTTGCAGACCAACACGGCTTTTCTAGTTTGTGGGTACCAGAACGGCATTTTACTAAGTTTGGATGTCTTTACCCAAATCCAGCAGTGCTGCACGCGGCACTTGCAAGGGAAACTAAGCACCTCCGCTTGCAGGCAGGCAGTGTGGTAGTGCCAATACACAATCCCATTCGGATTGCGGAAGAGTGGGCTGTTGTCGATAATTTGTCCGGAGGTAGGGTAGGAATTTCCTTTGCTCCTGGCTGGAACCCTGATGACTTTGCTTTCTTTCCAGAAAGATATCAAGATCGCCATAAAGAAATGTTTTCTGGCATCGAGATAGTACAAAAACTTTGGCAGGGGGAATCCATCCAGACAACAAATGGCATTGGTAATCAGATTGATCTGCGGATCTACCCAACGCCAATCCAAAAAGAATTACCCATTTGGCTCACAGCTGCTGGAAGCCCCCAAACTTTTATTAAAGCTGGGGAGATTGGTGCCAATCTTTTGACTCATCTATTAGATCAGAGCATTGAGCAGTTAGCCGAAAAAATTGCCCTTTATCGTCAGGCACGCGCGAAGCACGGACACGATCCAAAAACAGGTGTGGTAACGGTGATGTTGCATACCTTTGTTGGAGAGGACATGAATGTTGTCCGCGAGCTGGTTCGCACACCCTACTGCGAATATCTCAAGTCAAACATCGGTCTGCTTAAGAATCTTGGCAGCAGTAGAGGTCACAGCATAAATATCGCTGCCATGTCTGCAAAAGACCTGGATGATTTTGTTAATTTCTTATTTGAAAGATTTGCTTCTTCTAGAGGACTCATCGGAACACCAGAAACCTGTGTTAATTTGCTAGAGCAATTAGATAGTATAGGTGTCGATGAAGCAGCCTGTCTGCTCGACTTTGGACCAAGCGCAGATTTAATTTTAAAGCATCTACCTTATTTAAATCAACTAAAAGAGCGTTACAATGTCGATCAAAAGCGATCGCCGCTAAATGGTCGTTCAACTGTAGCCGAAACCTTGACTGCATTAAGTTTTTCGGAAACTTCAACTAATGGTGCTAATTCTAGTTTAGAACTACCAGAACAAATCCAAGCTCGATGTCAAGAGGAAATTCTTGGTTCGGAATTTTATCACAAGTTGCGCGAATACAGCGTGCAGTTGGAAGCGAGTTTTCAGGGTATAGAACACATCTGGCGACGTGATGGGGAAGCCTTAGGGCTAGTGCAGCTACTTGAAGAACTCAAACCATCAGCAGATGCTTACAAAATCCACCCGGCATTCTTGGATGCTTGTTTCCAAGTGTTAGTAGCTGCACTACCAACTTACAGTCTCTTAAATAATGGGGGTACGCTTTACATACCTGCTGGTCTTCGCAGTTTGCAACTCCACGGTCGCATTGACCAGACCCTTTGGAGTCACGCTGTTCTGCGGTCAGAGGTAAGCAATAGTGCTGACCCATTACTGGAAGGAGATGTGCGCCTTCTGGATCGGTTAGGGAATGTAGTAGTCACGGTTTCTGGGTTGCGACTACAGCGAACTACCCACGGAGTTAAACGTAGTAACCAAGATAACCTTGTAGAAACGCATACAACTTCTCTACAGGATTGGCTTTACGAACTACAGTGGCAGCTCAAGCTGCAAGAAGAAAAAGAGTCTCTGCCACCACAACAGCCAGGTAGCTGGCTGATATTTACAGACAAGAGTGGTATAGGACAAAAGCTGGCAGCACTGTTAAAAGCACGAGGAGAAACCTGCTTTATTGTTACCCCAGGTGAAGCCTACAAGGTTTCACTGGAGGGGCAATTTTGTCTCAACCCCAGCGCTCCAGAACAAATGCATCAGTTAATTCAGACCATACTGGGGGAGACGCGATCGCCTTGCCGGGGTGTGGTGCATTTGTGGAGTTTAGACACAACGCCTCTAGAAGAAACGACCATCGCTACTCTAGAGAAAGATCAGGTATTAAGTGTTGCTAGCGCCTTGCACTTAATTCAGGCACTGGCTCAGACAGCGACAACAAAGCTGCCTATATGGTTTGTAACTAAGGGAACACAGCCAGTTAGTAAGGAGTCTACAACGTTGGCAGTTGCTCAGGCACCTTTATGGGGATTGGGACGAGTGGTCTCTGTTGAATACCCAAACCTCCCAACAACACTTGTGGATCTCGAACGGTCATCGTCATTGGACGAAGCTGCTGGGCTGCTGTTTAATACCATACAAAATCCAGATGGAGAAAACCAAATAGCTTTCCGTCAGGAACAGCGTTATGTCGCCCGCCTGAGATATGCCAGGAAAATGCTCTTGCCAGTTAGACAATCGGATTTATTACCTGATGCCACCTACTTGATTACTGGTGGGTTAGGCGGTTTGGGACTGTTGGTTGCACGGTGGATGGTGGAGCGAGGAGCAAAACATCTGGTGCTGTTAGGACGTAGTGCAGCTTCCGAGACAGCTAATCAAACGTTGAGCGAATTCAAAAAGCTTGGTGTTGAAGTCAAGACAGTACTCTTAGATGTATCTAGTCAAGAGCAAGTAGCCAAAGTTATTGCAGATATCGAGCGCTCTCAACTGCCGCTACGCGGTGTTGTTCACTTAGCAGGAGTTCTTGACGATAGCTTATTGGTTCAGCAAGACTGGCAGCGCTTTATCAAGGTTAGAACAGCTAAGGTTGAGGGTGCTTGGAATATACATACTCTAACGCAGAATAGCCCTTTGGATTTCTTCGTTCTTTTCTCTTCTGCTGCTTGCCTGGTGAGTATGCCCGGTCAAGGAAACTATGCAGCAGCCAATGCTTTTCTTGATGCTCTGGCACATCACCGACGTGCTCACGGTCAACCTGCTCTGAGCATCAATTGGGGACCTTGGGCTGATATTGGTCACGCAGCTACACCCTACGGACGTAAGGCACATGAGGGTCTTGCTCGTTTAGGGATTGAGAGAATTGCACCCCAGCAAGGATTAGAAATGCTGCAACTGTTACTTCAACAAGACCTGTCTCAGGTTGGAGTGGTGTCGGTTAACTGGTCGCAGCTTCTTTTAAATTTGCCCTTCTCTGAGTTATCCCCGCTGCTTTCCGAACTTAAGAACCAAACACAGCTACAAACTGAAAGGTTAGAGGTACCAAAGAGTGATATTTTACAACAGTTAAAACAGTACTCGGCAAGCGAATCTCCTGCGGAGACGCTTCGCGAACGCTTCTCTGTCTTAACTGCTTACATTCAAGGTGAAGTCGCCAAGGTACTGAAGCTTGAGCCATCCAAATTGCCAGATTCGCAACAAGGTTTTTTTGACATGGGCATGGACTCTCTGATGGCAGTCGAGCTAAAGAACCGTTTGGAAGCTAGTTTTGGCGTTTCTCTTCCAGTGACTTTAACCTTTGAATTTCCGACGATTAAAGATGTTGCCGGATATCTGGCTAAGAAGGTTATGGGTTGGGAGTTACCTGCTTTTAGTGACACGGAGTTACCTAAAGGTGAAGACGAGCAAGCCTTGGCTTTATCACAGGTAGAAGAGATTTCCGATGATGGAATAGAAGCATCAATTGCCGAGGAACTCGCGAAACTAGAAAATTTGGTAAGGGGAAACTGAAATGAGCGACATTTCTGATAGAATAGAAAAACTGTCTGAATCACAACGACTTCTTCTGGCGTTGAAAGAAGCGCGAACCAAACTTGAGGCGGTTGAGCGTTCAAAAACAGAGCCGATCGCTATTATTGGTATCGGCTGCCGTTTCCCTGGGGGTGCTGACGATCCGGATGCTTTCTGGAGACTGATGCGCGATGGTGTAGATGCGATGGTAGAAGTTCCCCATGATCGCTGGAATATCGATGATTTCTATGACCCAGACCCCGATGCCCAAGGGAAAATGTACACCCGTATGGGTGGATTTTTGCAGCAACAGGTAGACCAGTTCGACCCCCTGTTCTTTGGGATTTCCCCTAGAGAGGCGGCGAGCATAGATCCGCAGCAGCGGTTACTCTTAGAGGTGAGCTGGGAAGCTTTGGAGAGGGCTGGAATTGCACCAAAGTCTTTAGTTAATAGCCGAACTGGTGTTTTTGTAGGTATTGGTCAAAATGATTATGCACAATTGCAACTGAATTCTGGTAATACAGACATTAGCGCTTATGACGGCACGGGAAATGGCTTTTGCTTTGCGTCTGGTCGATTGTCCTATATTCTAGGGCTACAGGGTCCAAGCGTATCTATGGATACCGCTTGCTCTTCTTCGTTGGTGGCTATCCATTTAGCCTGTAAAAGCCTCCGCACCGGAGAGTGCGATATGGCTTTGACTGGCGGGGTACAACTGATGCTGTCACCAGGAGTAAATATTTTTCTATCCAGGTCTCATGCCCTCTCCCCTGATGGTCGCTGCTACACCTTCGATGCCGCTGCCAATGGTTTTGCGCGGGGCGAGGGATGCGGGGTTTTAGTTCTCAAGCGTCTCTCGGATGCTGAGGCAGATCGAGACAACATCTTAGCTGTTATTCGGGGTTCAGCGATTAACCACGATGGACCCAGCAGTGGTTTGACGGTTCCCAATGGTTCGGCTCAACAAGTGCTGATTCGCCAAGCACTCAAGAACGCTAAGGTAGAGCCTTCCGAAATAAACTATGTGGAGGCTCACGGTACGGCAACGTCTTTGGGAGACCCGATTGAGGTAAGAGCTTTAGGAACTGTGCTGGGTGAAGGGCGATCGCCAGAGAACCCTCTGGTAATTGGTTCAGTGAAAACTAACATGGGTCACCTGGAAGCAGCAGCAGGAGTAGCGGGTGTCATCAAGGTGGTGCTTTCCCTCCAACATAACGAGATTCCACCCCACCTGCACTTCAAACATCCGAGTCCTTACATCAACTGGGATGAACTGCCAGTGGTGGTGTCAAAGTCGCCAATGCCTTGGTTTTCAGGAGAAAAACGGCGGTTGGCGGGAGTCAGTTCCTTTGGCATGAGTGGTACAAATGCGCATATAGTGTTGGAAGAAGCACCAGTATTAGAGACAGTGGCAGTTCAAGTGGAACGCCCCATGCATCTGCTGACGCTATCAGCGAAGACCTCTGAGGCACTCAAGCAGTTAGCACTTCGGTATGAGAATTACCTAAGAGCGAATCCATTGTTAGCCGTAGAAGACATGTGTTTTACTGCTAATACAGGGCGTACGCATTTTGACTATCGGCTAGCTGTGGTAGCCCAATCAGCCGTGGAATTATACGAACAGCTAGGGGCTTTTACTAGAGCCGAAACGACAACAGGACTTTATAGCGCTCAAGCACTCAGCAAGCACTCGAAAATAGCATTTTTATTCACAGGACAAGGATCACAATACATTAATATGGGGCGTCAACTCTATGAAATTGCCCCTGTTTTTAGACAAACTATAAACCGTTGCGACGAAATTTTACGTCCCTACCTGGGCGAGTCGCTGTTATCTATCCTATATCCAGAGGTTTTGTCGTCCTCTGAGCTTGACGGAGAAATCCAAAATCCAAAATTAAACCAAACAGCTTACACGCAACCAGCCCTATTTGCCATAGAATATGCCCTGTTCCAGTTGTGGAAATCTTGGGGCATTGTTCCAGATGCAGTCATGGGTCATAGTGTCGGGGAATACGTCGCTGCCACTGTGGCGGGAGTCTTGAGTTTGGAAGATGGACTCAAGTTGATTGTAGCAAGAAGCCAACTGATGCAAAGTTTGCCTGCTGGTGGTGAGATGGTCGCAGTATTTGCCTCGGAGGAATCCATACGTGCTATCACGGAGTTAAAGCCAGATAAAGTAGCGATTGCAGCTTTTAATGGACCAGAAAACACGGTGATATCTGGTGAAGTGCAGGCAGTCGTAAGTATCTGTGCCTCCTTAGAAGCAGCAGGAATCACAACGAAAAAGCTACAAACATCACACGCCTTCCACTCACCACTAATGGAGCCAATACTGGCTCAATTTCGTGAGGTAGCAGCCACAGTCAATTACGCCACTCCCCAAATTGAGTTCATCTCCAACCTCACAGGAGAACAACTGACATCGCAAGAGATTTCGCCTGATTACTGGTGTCAACATTTACGGCGTCCGGTACAATTTGCCAAAAGTATCAAGACACTGCATGCAAAGGGTTATGAGGTGTTTCTAGAGATAGGAGCCAAAGCGACATTGTTGGGGATGGGGCGTAACTGCTTAAGCGAACAAGTGGGAGTTTGGCTTGCGAGCTTGCGTCCGGGGCAGTCAGATTGGCAGCAGATGCTGCAGAGTTTAGCACAGTTATACATACGTGGAACTGAGGTAGACTGGTCAGGGTTTGACCGGGAGTATGCACATCGGCGAGTGGTGTTGCCTACGTATCCGTTTCAACGACAGCGCTGTTGGGTGGAGACGACTAATATTACCCATCATCAAACGCAGCTTTCGTCAATAAGTATAAATGCTAAAAAGTATCATCCCTTACTTGGTCAACGCTTGCATCTACCGGGTTCTGAGAATATTCATTTCCAGTCCCAAATCAGTCAAGATTCGCCAGCTTATCTGAAGGCTCATAACATTTTTGGTGTGGTAATTGTACCAGCCACAGCTTACTTGGAGATGGCTTTCGCAGCAGGAGCAGCTGTCTTCAAATCCTCAAATTTGGTGCTAGAGAATGTTGAGATTCAGCAAGTTTTGATGTTGCCAAAAGATGAGGGTAAAACTCTGCAAATGCTGTTGACGCCTCAAGAGACTTATGGCTACTCTTTCCAAATCTTTAGCCTCACAGAAAGTCAGAATGAAGAGAAACCCATCTGGACATTACACGCAATTGGAAAAATCAAGAGGGACGAAGCAGCACTCTTGCCAGAATCGGTAGACTTAACTGCTTTACAAACTCAATACCCAGAGGAAGTTTCTGTTGCTGAGTTCTATCAACAATTTCAGGCTGTAGGCATCGACTTTGGTCCAAGCTTTCAAGCGGTTGCACAAATTAGGAAACGTCAACAAGAGGCGATCGGACAAATTAGATTGCCAGAAGTATTACACTCAGAAGTTGCTCAGTATCAATTACATCCTATTCTCCTAGACGCTAGCTCTCAGGTTATAGCGGGTATTTTTTCAAGAGATGAGCGGCAAAATGCTTATTTACCTGTGAGTGTAGAGCGCTTGAGAATTTATGATCGCCCCAATACTCATTTATTATGGAGTCAAGTCAAAATTCTACAAGCTAAGGGGTCAGAGCAGCAACTGTTGAGCGCTGATTTGAGTCTACTAGACCCGAATGGAGTGGTTATTGCTCAGGTGGAGGGACTAACCGTCAGACGAACTAACTCCAAAGTTTTGCAGCGCATGCTTCAAAAGGAAAATTTAGGAAGCTGGCTGTATCAAGTCATGTGGAAACCTCAGCCACGTCAGCCTCAATCGTCATCAGTAAGTCCCAAACAGCAAAGCAACTGGCTCATCTTTGCAGATAGCACTGGCATTGGTACAAAACTAGCTAAACAATTGAGAGCACAAGGCGATAGCTGTGTTCTAGCTTTTGTTGGCTCCACCTATAAGCAGATAGCATCAGAACATTACGAGCTTGATCCACTAGCACTTGCAGACTTCCAACGTTTACTTCAGGACATTGGTAAGGATGGTGAATCTTCTTTCTGTGGGGTTGTGCATTTGTGGAGTTTAGAGTCAGCGAGTAATGAGCTTTCTTCGGATGCTTTACAACAGGCGCAAAGTTTAGGCAGCGGTAGTGTTCTTCACTTGGTTCAAGCCCTGTCTATGACTCAATTGTCTGGGTTGCAACATTTATGGTTGGTAACCAAAGGAGCACAGTTGGTTGGAGGAGCTTCCCTAGTGCAAGTTCAACAGTCTCCATTGTGGGGACTGGGTAAGGTCATAACTCTGGAACACCCCGATCTGCAGTGCATGTGTTTGGATTTAGATCCGGTAGCAGACGATAATATCTCAGCTTTGGTGGAAGAGCTATCCTCTCCAGACCGAGAAAACCAAATTGCGTATCGCCAGGGTTTGCGTTACGTTTCTAGATTGGAGCGATACCAGTCGAGCGAGACTGTTCAACAAGGACAAGTTCAGATTGGCGTTGAACCATTTGAATTGAAGATTTCCGAGTACGGTATTTTAGATAATCTAACCTTAGTACCGTTGACCCGACGCCAGCCAGGAGCAGGAGAAGTGGAAATTCAAGTCCGTGAGACTGGATTGAACTTCCGAGATGTGCTTAATGCCTTGGGAATGCTCAAGGAACATAGCGAGCAATTGGGGATTAAGTCAACAGACGACCTACCCTTTGGTGGGGAGTGTGCGGGCAAGATTGTAGCAATAGGTGAAGGTGTGACCAACTTTAAGGTTGGTGACAAAGTGATTGCAGCCAATGCTATAGGTAGTTTTAACAGCTTTGTCGTTGTCAATGCTAATTTGGTAGGGCACAAACCGGAAGGACTGAGCTTTGAAGCAGCAGCGACAATTCCGATCGCCTTCACGACGGCACACTACGGATTGCGGTGTTTGGCTAAAATCAAACCAGGCGATCGCGTTTTGATTCATGCAGCGGCTGGTGGTGTTGGTCAGGCAGCTGTTCAGATTGCTCAAGCAGCAGGAGCACAAGTATTTGCCACTGCTAGCCCAAGTAAATGGGACTTCCTCAAGTCTATGGGCGTGGAGTATGTGATGAACTCCCGAACCCTAGATTTTGCGGAAGAAATCATGGCAATTACCCAGGGACAGGGTGTGGACATTGTGCTTAACAGCTTGAGTGGTGAATTCATTTCCAAGAGCTTTGAGGTATTGGGACGAGGGGGAAGATTCGTCGAAATTGGTAAAATCGGCATTTGGGAGCATGAGCAGGTACAAGCGACTAGACCGGATGTGTCCTACTTCCCTTTCGATCTGTTCAACATTTCAATGAACGAGCCAAAAGTGATCGCCTCTATGTTGCAAGAACTGATGCAGGAATTCCAGGACGGCAAGCTGAAACCTTTGCCACACAAGGTCTTTCCTCTGGAGGAAGTGGTTAATGCCTTCCGGTACATGGCGCAAGCTAAACATATCGGCAAAGTCGTGGTTTCTCAGCCAGAAATTGCAGCAAATGCAAATCATTTAGAGGAACTGGTGCGAGAAGATGGTAGCTATCTCATTACTGGCGGTCTAGGAGCCTTAGGACTTAAGGTAGCACACTGGTTAGTTGAGCAAGGGGCGCGACATCTTATCCTGGCTGGGCGTCGTGGCGCTGACGACAGAACTGTTGCAGCCATCCAGCAATTAGAACAGATGGGAGCTAGAGTGTTGGTTGCCTCTGCAGACATTGCTAAACAAGAAGATGTTGCTCAGTTACTTCATAAAGTTCAAGCAACTATGCCACCGCTGCGAGGAATTATTCACGCAGCTGGAGTTTTGGATGACGGAGTCTTGCAGCAGCAGAACTGGGAGCGCTTTGTGAGGGTGATGGCACCGAAAGTTCAAGGAACTTGGCATCTGCATAACTTAACTAAAGAATTACCACTTGACTTCTTTGTCTGCTTCTCTTCAGTTGCGGCTTTATTTGGTTCACTCGGTCAAGGCAACTATGCAGCTGCCAATACGTTTATGGATGTGCTGATGCAGCATCGCCGCACCATGGGATTACCGGGTTTGAGTATCAACTGGGGACCATGGTCAGAAGTTGGAATGGCAGCCAATTTAGCAAGCCGTCACCAAGCTACCAACTCGACCTTGGGATTAGATCGCATCGCACCAGAGCAGGGATTGCAGGTATTAGAACAGGTGCTGGGACAAGTAACTTCACAGATAGGAGTGGTACCAGTTGATTGGTCGGTCTTGGGGCAGCAATTGAGTGTGAGAGGTCAACAACCGCAGCTGTTCTTTGAATCATTTATCAAGATAGAACTTCAAGAGAAAACCGCTCACTCATCAGTGCCAAAGTCTGAAATTCTACAACAGTTAAAGTCTGCGGCAGTAAGCGATCGCCACTCCTTATTAACAGCTTATATTCAAGAAGAAGTTGCCAAAATTCTTAGTATAACTAACCAACTGGACGTAGATAAGCCTTTGAACAATATGGGACTTGACTCATTAACGGCTCTAGAACTAAGAAACTGGGTTCAAAATAACTTCGGGGTGGACATCCCGATGGTAAAATTCATGGAGGGACTCAGTGTCACTAGTATAACAACTTACGTGAACGAACAATTAACAAAGGTTCAATCTACAACAGAAGCATCTGTCGAATTAGCAGTGACATCAAATTTAAATAATTGGATTGAAGTTGAATTATGAATTTAGTTGAGTTCCTCCAGAATCTTTCGACGCAAAATGTCGAACTATGGGTTGAGGGTGATAAGCTGCGCTGCAGAGGATCCCAGGACGCGTTGACTCCAGTACTATTAAGCGAAATTAAGCAACATAAACTAGAAATTATAAATACTCTCAAAAAGCGTGCTGCAACATCTAATACCTATCCTTTGTCTCACGGTCAGCAAGCACTATGGTTTTTGTACAAGCTGGCACCTGAAAGCGCAGCTTATAATGTTGCTTTTACAGCCCGCATCCGCTCCAATTTAGATGTTCTAGCCTTGCGACAGGCTTTTGGGACACTGATAGCTCGCCATCCAATGCTGCGTACCACTTTTCGCGAGCAAAACGGTGAACCAGTTCAAGAAGTTCATCAGTTTCAAGAAGTCTGGTTTGAAGAGGTGGATGCTTCCACTTGGAATTCGGAGGAACTAAAGCAGCAGGTCGTTGAAGCGTACAAGCGTCCAATTGATTTGGAAGCTCGATCTGTCATGCGGGTAAGTTTGTTTGGTGTCACAGAACAAGACTATGTTTTGTTAATCACCATCCACCATATCGCCTGCGACGGATGGTCTATTTGGATGCTTGTGAACGAATTGCCGTTACTGTATGCAGCTCAAAAAGAAGGAGTCAAGGCAACTTTACCAACAATAAAATTTTTCTATCAAGATTTTATTCAATGGCAGACTCAAACATTAGGTAGCTCTCAAGGAGAGGATCTTTGGAAATACTGGCAGCAACAGTTAGCTGGTGAATTGCCAGTACTAAATCTACCAATAGACCGACCTCGACCATCAGTACAAACTTATCAGGGAGCCTCCCATGCTTTTAAGTTGTCTAAAGAATTGCTACAAAAGCTTAGAGAGTTAGCCCAAGTTGAGGGAGTAACCCTTTACATGATTCTTCTGGCAGCTTTTGAGGTGCTACTCCATCGCTACACAGGGCAGTCAGACATTTTGGTGGGTTCTCCAACCACAGGTAGGAGTAAGACTGAATTTGCAAACATTGTTGGTTACTTTGTCAATCAGGTTGTACTGCGAGCAAATTTTTTGGGTAATCCTACTTTTAAAGCATTCCTAGCTCAAGTCCGTTCTACGGTATTAGGAGCGCTCGCCCATCAAGATTATCCCTTTCCACTATTAGTCAAACAATTGCAGCCGAATCGCGATCCCAGCTATTCGCCAATATTCCAAGTATCGTTCTCCTTGCAAAAACCACAGCAAAATGAGGTCGTAGATTTACTCAACAACAGCGAAACAAGAATCCCAAAGAACTGGGGTGGTTTACTGCTGGAACCATTTGAAATAGAGCAACAAGAAGGTCAGCTTGATTTGATCTTAGACATAATTGAAACAAAGGAATCGCTTAAGAGTTTTTTCAATTATAATACAGACCTTTTTGATGCTAGCACCATTGAGCGGATGGCGGGTCATTTCCAGACATTGCTAGAGGGAATTGTTGCCAATCCGATTGAGCGGATTTGCCAATTGCCCCTGCTGAGTGAAGTTGAGCAACAGCAGTTATTGGTAGAGTGGAATGATACGACTGTGGGATATCCTACTGATAAGTGTATCCATTCCTTATTTGAGTCGCAGGTAGAGCGTACACCAAATGCAGTGGCACTGGTGTATGAAAATCAACAGCTGACCTACCATGAGTTGAATTGTCGCGCGAATCAATTGGCACACCACTTGCGCTCATTGGGTGTAGGAACAGATGTACTGGTAGGCATTTGTGTAGAACGTTCACTAGATATGGTAGTGGGACTGTTGGGAATTCTCAAGGCGGGAGGTACATATGTACCCCTTGACCCGATCTATCCACCAGAGCGATTAGCGTACATCCTCTCTGACTCCTGTGCCTCAGTGCTGCTCACACAACAGGCGGTAGCGGACAAACTGCCCGACTTCAAGGGGCGTATTGTTTACTTGGACTCAGACTGGGAGCTTATTGCCCAACGGAGCGAGGCAAACCTAACGAGTGGAGTAACTTGTGACAATATAGCCTACGTAATCTACACATCAGGTTCCACAGGAAAACCGAAGGGGGTAATGGTTTGCCACAAAAATGTTGTTAACTTTTTTACTGGAATGGACGACAGCATTGGTGGCGACGCTTCAGGCACTTGGCTAGCAGTTACCAGCATCTGTTTCGACATTTCTGTATTGGAGTTATTTTGGACACTGACATGCGGATTTAAAGTTGTTATTCAGCGAGAACAAGATGCCGTTTCCTCTGCTGCCACGGTGCGATCGCGCTTGGCAGCCAAAAAGATGGATTTTAGCCTGTTTTACTTTGCCAGCGCTGAGAACGATACGGATCAAGACAAATATAAACTTTTGATCGAAGGTGCTAAATTTGCCGATCAACACGGCTTTGAGGCAGTTTGGACACCTGAACGTCACTTCCATACTTTTGGAGGTCTCTATCCCAACCCTTCAGTCACCAGCGCTGCCATTGCAACAATCACAGAGCGAATCCAAATCAGGGCAGGCAGTGTGGTCTTACCACTTCATAACCCAATTCGGGTTGCTGAAGAATGGTCGATGGTGGACAATCTGTCGAATGGCAGAATCGGTCTTGCATTTGCCTCAGGCTGGCATGCGAATGACTTTGTATTTGCGCCAGACAATTATACGCGTCGCAAGGAAATCATGTGCCGCGACATCGAAACCGTTCACAAGCTTTGGCAAGGAGAATCAATCTCTGTGCAAGGCGGTGCGGGAAACAATGTGGATGTCAAGATTCTGCCACGACCGCTTCAGCAAAAGCTACCAATTTGGATTACCGCTAGTGGCAACCCAGAAACATTTCAAATGGCAGGTGAGATGGGGGCTAACGTACTAACTCACTTACTGGGTCAGACAATCGAGGAACTGGCAGAAAAAATCGCGATTTATCGAGACGCTTGGCGCAAGTCTGGTCATCAAGCAAGTGCAGGTCATGTGACACTCATGCTTCACACTTTCGTTGGTGAAGATATTGATACTGTGCGCGAGAAAGTCCGAACGCCTTTTTGCAACTATTTAAAATCTTCTGTTGGTTTGCTCAAAAACTTGGCGCAAAGCATGAATAAAGATATCAACTCCAAAGATTTCACAGAAGATGATATGGAGGTGATTTTATCTCATGCATTTAATCGCTACTTTGAGACTAGCGCTCTTTTTGGAACACCAACCATTTGCCAGGAGATGACTGAGCGACTGAAGGCGGTAGGTGTTGACGAGTTAGGGTGTTTGATTGATTTTGGTATGGACTTTGATTCGGTGATGTCCAGTCTTCACTATCTGGACACAGTCAGGCAAAACAGTAACAAAGCAACAAGCACAAAGGGAGAAGACTACTCAGTACCGGCACAAATTACAAGGCACAGTGTTTCTCATATGCAGTGTACCCCTGCTTTGGCAAGAATACTGACTATGAATCCGGAATCGCTTAACGCCCTAGGATCGCTCAAGAAACTTATGCTCGGTGGAGAAGCTCTTTCAGTATCACTGGCAGAGGATCTCACTGGGATGCGATCGTTACTTTACAACATGTACGGTCCTACTGAGACTACCATCTGGTCTACTACCTATCTCCTAGGGCAGGTCGAAAACACGATTCCTATTGGTCAACCGATCGCCAACACGCAAGTTTACATCCTAGACTCGCACTTACAACCAGTACCAGTGGGTGTCGCGGGGGAATTGCACATTGGTGGCGATGGCTTGACGCGGGGCTACCTCAACCGACCGGAGCTGACAGCTGAAAAATTCATTCCCAACCCGTTTGGCGATGCGGGGACTCGCTTGTACAAAACTGGGGATTTAGTCCGCTACTTAATAGATGGCAACATCGAGTATCTGGGACGCATTGACCATCAGGTGAAGGTACGTGGCTTCCGCATTGAATTGGGCGAAATTGAGGCACTGTTGAGCCAACACCCAACTGTGCAACAAGCCGTTGTCATTGCCAAAGAGATTGCAGACGACAAGCGTTTGGTAGCTTACATTGTTTTGCACGCACAGTCAGTACCCACCATCACACAGTTGCGTGACTTCCTCAAACAGCAGCTACCCGAGTATATGGTGCCCGCTTATTTTGTGGTGCTCGATAGCTTACCACTGACACCCAATGGCAAAGTTGACCGTCGTGCCTTACCCACACCCACAGCACAACCCGAATCACACAACTTTGTGGCTCCTAGAACACCAACACAAGAGATACTCGCTGGCATCTGGGCATCGCTGCTGAATGTAGAACGTGTGGGGATTTATGACAACTTCTTTGAAAGCGGCGGACATTCCTTACTGGCAACGCAATTGATTTCGCGGTTGCAAAGCACATTTGCCGTGGACTTACCATTACGCAGTTTGTTTGAGCAACCCACTGTCGCTGCTTTAGCCGAGTGCATCGACACAACACTCTCACAAGGACAATCAAGACAAGCTCCGCCCATTGTTAGAATCCCACGGCAGTCGTCAATGCCACTATCGTTTGCCCAACAACGCTTGTGGTTTTTACAGCAGTTAGAAGTTGAGAGTGGCTTTTACAACACCGCAGTGGCAATGCGTTTTCAAGGTCAGATTAACGTTGCGGCTCTCTCGTTTAGTCTCAATCAGATTGTCAACCGCCACGAAGTCTTACGCACCAACTTCGTAACCGTAGATGGGCAACCGATACAGGTGTTTGCTAGCAGCTTGACCTTAACACTGCAAGTTCTAGACTTGCAGCAGCTAAACCAAACGGAACGAGAAACCACTTGCCTTCAATTGGTGACTGAAGAAGCAGCGTGTCCGTTTAACCTAGCTGTTGACCCGTTAGTGCGGGCTAGTTTGCTCAAGCTAGGAGAGACAGAACACGTCTTGCTACTAGTGATGCATCATATAGTATCAGATGGTTGGTCAATCGGCGTACTTGTGCGAGAGCTAGCAGCAGTCTACCAAGCGGAGTGCAACTCTACGCCAATTGCACTGCCAGAGTTGCCGATTCAGTATGCCGACTTTGCTCATTGGCAGCAGCAGTGGTTGCAAGGGGAGGTACTTGAGTCCCAACTAACATACTGGAAGGAACAACTGGCGGGTGCTGCGGCTTTGTTGGAACTACCAACTGACCGACCGCGACCAGCGATTCAAACCTACAAGGGAGCAACTCAGCCATTCGCCATCTCTCAACAGCTAGGCTCTGCGCTGTTTGCCTTGAGCCAGCGACTGGGAGTTACCCTGTTCATGACGCTCTTAGCAGCGTTTCAAACATTACTGTATCGTTACAGCGGGCAAACTGATATCTGCGTTGGCACACCAATTGCCAACCGCAATCGCAGTGAAATAGAAGGGTTAATTGGGTTATTTGTCAACACTTTAGTACTCCGCAGTAATCTGTCAAACAATCCCAGTTTTGCTGATTTAGTGTCGCAAGTACGGGAAGTAGCACTTGGTGCTTACGCCCATCAAGACCTACCCTTTGAGCAGTTAGTCGAGCAATTGCAGCCAGAGCGTTCTTTAAGCCACACACCACTGTTCCAAGTGATGTTTGTGCTGCAAAATGCACCGATGCCTGAGTTGGAACTGACTGACTTAACACTCGTACCATTGCCACTTCAAAGCTCGACAGCCAAGTTTGATTTGACTTTATCGCTAGAAAACACGGAGCGAGGATTCAACGGGTCAATCGAATACAACACTGACTTGTTTGACGCCGCCACCATCACGCGGATGGTAGGACATTATCAAACTTTACTCGAAGCAGTCGTTGTCAATCCACAGCAAAAGCTATCAGACCTACCACTGCTAACTGCCAGCGAACAACACCAGATATTACGGGAGTGGAACAACACCCAAGCCGACTACCCCAAATATTTGTGCCTGCATTCGTTATTTGAGCAACAAGTCGAGAAAACACCGGATGCTGTGGCAGTTGTGTATGAAGACCAACAACTCACATACCGCGAGTTAAACGCCAAAGCCAACCAACTAGCACATCACCTAGTTTCATTGGGTGTAAGACCTGAAATCTTGGTCGCCATTTGTGCAGAACGCTCAACTGATATGTTAGTGGGACTGCTGGCAATCCTGAAGGCGGGAGGTGCATATGTACCCCTCGACCCGATCTACCCAAGAGAGCGATTGGCGTATATCCTGGAAGACTCCTGTGCCTCAGTACTGCTCACACAACAGGCGGTGGCGGACAAACTGCCGGATGTACATGGGCGTGTTGTTTACTTGGACTCAGATTGGCCCATATCCCAAAGTTCATCCAACCCCAACAGCAATGTCTGCGCCGATAACCTGGCTTATGCCATCTACACAAGTGGTTCCACCGGACGACCCAAAGGAGTACAAATTCGCCACAGCGCCGTGGTCAATTTCTTAAGCTCAATGTCCCACAAACCGGGAATTGTGTCCGAAGATGTGCTGGTGGCGGTGACGACTATCACCTTTGACATTGCCGCGTTGGAGTTGTTCAGTCCATTGAGCAGAGGCGCACGCCTCGTCCTCACCCCCGATCTGATTGCCGATGGTGGTCAAAGCACTGCCGCCTTAGCGACATCAAGCGCCACAGTGATGCAAGGCACACCAGCTACTTGGCGAACGCTCCTTCAAGTCGGCTTCCTTGGCAACCCACAATTGAAAATACTCTGCGGTGGTGAAGCCCTCGATCGCGAACTGGCAGCGCAATTACTTGAGCGCACCCATACCCTGTGGAATATGTACGGTCCGACAGAGACCACCATTTGGTCAGCGGTGTCTCAAGTACAGGCAGGTTCTGGATCGGTGTCCATCGGAGGAGCGATCGCCAACACCCAATTCTACATCCTCGATGCCAATCTGCAACCAGTACCAGTAGGCGTACCGGGTGAATTGCACATCGGTGGCGATGGCTTGGCGCGGGGCTACCTCAACCGCCCGGAATTGACTGCCGATAAGTTCATTCCCAACCCGTTTGGAAATGCTGGTCATAGATTATACAAAACTGGAGATTTAGTCCGCTATTTAATTAATGGCAACATTGAGTATCTCGGACGCATTGACTACCAAGTGAAGGTACGGGGCTTCCGTATCGAATTGGGCGAAATTGAGGCACTGTTGAGCCAACACCCAACTGTGCAACAAGCTGTTGTCATTGCCAAAGAAATTGCCGGCGATAAGCGCTTAGTTGCCT